>JAZUBI010000075.1:0-5500 GCA_045638385.1 Eubacteriales bacterium | reverse complement strand
CCTTCCCTCACAAGGGAAGGCTAACGCCAAGCGAAATCAAACAAAAATTTGAAGCCGTACCCCCCCTATAAATTGCAATTTATTTAAATGATCTCATAGAGATCGCTTATAAATCTCGGGTGCATGGGCTTTGTGGAATCGGTATTGAAGAGCGATTTGAGCTTTTTACCGTTTGGCATATTGATCTCGGGCATCTTCTGACCCGCGCAATGAACGAAAATATAGCTCTCGTTGGCAAAAACAACAGCATCGCCCTCAACGTAGAGGTGAACACCGCTCTTCTTGCAAAGGTTGCGGAATGCCTCGGTCGTTGCAGCAGATAGATTTGCCAAATTCACCTTATAGCATCCGATTCCTCTCTTCTCTGCATCGGCTTGTACTGCGTTCAAAAGGTCGGTTGGATAAGGCTCGATGAGAATTACCGCCTTATATTTTTCCTTTACAAGCTCATAGTCACTTGCCAGGTAAACGTCGTAGGGCGTGCCTATCTTGCCAAGCACGTCGCGGAAGTGATAAGCCAGAGCCATTCCGGATCTGTCATCCTTACAGTATTTATAACACTTTTCATCAATGATAACGGCAAGCTCCGAAACACTGCCGAGCGGCTTTTTTGTCGCCTCCTTTGATATTTCAAGGAACTCGCGCATCTCGCCCATATATATGGGATCGTTATACCAACCGCCCCACATATCAAACCACCAATGCGCATATCCGTGGATCATCGAGCGGCAATAGTGGATCTTGAGCATCTCTACCGTGTCATCGTATTCCTTCGGCTTGAAAACGGGATTTTGGAAATACGGAAGCTCCGGAAAAGGCACGCCGGTTAAATGAGTTCTGGTATCATTTTCAGAGAAATAGAGCTTTCCGTGAGCGCGGAGACTGTCGCACGGAAGCATACAGGAATGGTCACGTCCGAGCTCTCTGTTAGATGCGTATGAAACGGGCGAGCACAAGAAATCTATCTCTCCGCACTCAAGCACCTTATCAAGCGAATGGTGGCAGGACGTGCGCCAAGGGGTCTCAAAGGTGTATCCGTAGAATGTTCCGACAAGCTTTTCGCCATTCAGCTTTTCCTTTGCGAATTTTGCAAGATCGCATATGCGCTCCGCAACTATATCCGAAAGAAATTCAAAATAATTTTCCTCGGTCGCCTCAATTCCCTCTCTTTCGCATCTCTCGGCAAACTTCTCTCTTGATCTCTTGCCTATCGATCCCTTCATGTCGTGCGGGAACCACTCCTCGGTATTTCCTGCGGCGAACATATAGCCCACAACGTGGTCCGCATAGTCCGATGCCTCAACGTGCTCGATAGCGCGCGCAAAGTTACGCATCATCTCAAGGAGCCACTTATCCGATGAAAAGCAGGGGCGGTGAAGCTCTACTGCGCCCTCGTCACAAAGCTCGTCGGGGTTTGCTCTCTCCCAAGCCTCGCTCGGCGAAAGATTCATTCGAGGGAATATTATCGCATTCGGACACGCCTTTAATACGTGTCTGAAAAGCGCATCAAAGGACTCCCAATCGGGCTCGTCGGTATCAAATATCGGTTTGCCGAAGCAAGGAGCCTGCGAGTTTTCGTTCATCGTTTTTGAGGAAAAGAAGATCGGGAGCGAGAAAAGCTTATATCCCGCATCTGCGAAATCCTCATATTTACTGTTCTCGATAAAATAGGTCATATACGCATCGGGCGCAATTATTTCGCCGTTTACAAACAGACGGAGTGCACCCTGATGCTCTCTGATTTCAGCCTTCATAATTTCAATCAAACCTTTCCGTATTTTTCAAAAACTTTTCTTATACTGAATCCGTTTTCCTCCAAAAGCTCCTCAGCGCGATCAAAATCAACGTCAAGGACGTCGCTGACAATGCCTATCATTCTGCGTCTGAGCTTAATATTGGTCGGGCGAAGATTTATCATAAGATTCTCGTAAACCTTGCCGGTCTTAACCATAGCGCAGGTAGAGATCATATTGAGGACGAATTTTTGCGCGTTGCCCGCCTTCATTCTCGTAGAGCCTGTAATGACCTCGGCTCCGGTGTCTGTGAAGATCGCAATATCCGCGATCTCGGCTATCCTGCATTCCTCATTACTGCTAAGCGAGATAGT
Source organism: Eubacteriales bacterium (assembly GCA_045638385.1). Taxonomy (GTDB): domain Bacteria; phylum Bacillota; class Clostridia; order Oscillospirales; family CAG-272; genus SVTX01. Next base: position 3,393 of record JAZUBI010000075.1, on the reverse strand, counting down.
AATGCATCCAAGCTCCTTTGCAGTCGTCATTGCGCTTGCAACGTATGCCGCATTGCCGGATGCCGAAATTCCCATCACTACGTCACAAGCACGAGGCTCTTTTGCCAAAAGGTCCTCTCTGCCGGATTCAACCGAGTCCTCCTGATTTTCCGCTGCGCGGAACATTGTTTCCTTGCCGCCTGCCAAAACCGTTATGACAGTATTATAATCGACTCCGTATGTAGGGGGGCATTCTGCGGCATCCATAACGGCGATTCTACCCGACGTTCCTGCACCCACATAAATAAGCCTGCCGCCCTTTGAAAGCGCATCCGCAACCGCATCAACCGCTTTTGCGATCTCGGGAATAGCCGCCTCTACCGCATTTACCGAGTTCATATTCTCTTCGTTGATGATCTTGAGCATTGTGGTAGTGCTCTCGTTTGCAAAATTCATCGTTTTCGGGTTTCTCTGTTCGGTTCTACTCATTTTTTTACTCCTTTAAGCTCTGTTTTTATCGGCAACACGCCTCTGTAATCGTTATTTTTCATGGCATTGACGGTTGCTTTTACCGCCAACGCCGTATATTCATAAGAGGTGATGACCGCGTCGCACTCCTTTACGAATTTGTAGTCGTAGGGAGAGCGCAAAAGCACGGCGATGACCTCTTTTCCCTTCTCCTTGAGCGCATCTATTATCTCGATCTGCGAGGGATTGCTTATAGCATCGAACACGCCTACCACGGCAACGTCATATTCGCCATCGATCGCCATCTGCACCTCTTCGCTCATTCCGTCAATACGAGATACACATGCCACAGCACCATCAAATTCCTTTGCGAGATCATCCGCAAAGCTCAATATTTTGCGCCTTGACTCCTCAACGCCGCGTATTGCATCGCAAATCGGCGAGATGCAAAGCATCTTCCTTTCGGCAAGATTGTTCAGTATCTCACCGCTCTTCATGAGCGTAATTGATGACAGCTTCTCCGAAAAGACGTCCTTTATCGCGCTATCATCGTACACAAGCAATTTTGCGAGAATCGGATCCGGCGCAGACTCTTCAACCTTGAATCTCGACTTTTGCCGAACTATTCTCTCATATGACTCGTTTATGCGCTCCTTGCTGATGCGCCCCGATTCAACGGCGGCATATATTGCCTTGATGGCAGGTAGAAATATATCCTCATTCATCGGGTAATACAAAAGCATGTCGCAGCCTGCCTCGATGGCTCTGACCGCGCCCTCGCCGTTCGGATAGGAATGGTGCATCGCGTTCATATTCATGCTGTCGGTGATCGCAATTCCCTCGAATTTCAGCTCGCTCCTCAAAAGCTCGGTCATAATGCTTTTTGTTGCAGTTGCGGGCTCATTTCCGAAGGTATCGTATGTAATATGAGCGCTCATAAGCGCACCTGCGCCCTCGCTGAATGCACATTTAAAGGGATGCAGATCATTTTTTCTGAATGTCTCTATGTCGGAGCGATTTCTCGAGGTTATAAGATGAGTATCTCCCTCTGTGCTTCCGTGTCCCGGAAAATGCTTAACAACCGCGCACACTCCCGACTCATTTAGTCCGCGCATATATCCGCATCCAAGCTCGGCAACTCTTTTAGGATCGTCACCGAACGCGCGCGTACCAATGACGGGACAGCCGTCAATCGAATTGACGTCAAGCACGGGTGCGTTGTTCATATTACATCCAAGCGCGCGGAGAATGCTGCCGAGTCTTGATCCGACCCTCTCCATTCTCTCTCCGCCAAGCCCTGCCGCGGCGTGCGACATATTGCCCTGCATAAACGCTGCGCCCTCGTAAAAGCGGCATACCCAGCCGCCCTCCTGGTCTATCGAAATGAAGGGATATATCCCCGTGTTTTCATATGTGAGTTTACGCAGTGCAGCGTTAGTTTTACAAAGAGTATCAAGTGATGCGGCGTTGCACGCGCTTACACAGAAATTTCCGATACGGTATTCCCGACACAGCATTGCAAAATCCTCGCTCACACTCTCTCCGGGGATTCCCGCCATTATCATTTGTCCAATCTTCTTTTTAAGCAGATCATTCATCACCCGAATATCTCCCTTTCCACTCTTTCCCTTATCGTGTCAAGCTCGGGCTTCTCGCAGAAAAGTGACGCGCACTTCACCGCCGCGCCGACTATCGGCGCGTGATCCGCAAAAACTATCTTTAATTCTTTATTGATCGCTGAGCGCAACAGGGGCTCGATCACATCACGGCGCGAGGTCAGTCCGCCCGAAATTATAACAAGGTCTCCAAAACGGCTACTCTCAGCCGCACGGTTAATAAGAGATGCCAGCCTTTCGGTACTCCTTTTTACTATCGCCAGCGCTTCTGTTTCGCCCGTTGCCGCAAGGTCGACCACTATCGGCGCAAAGGATGCGATATGATCCTTTCCCTTTGCGTATATCTCGCCAATGTTTTCAAAAATGCCGCCTCCGACCTTTTCTCTCACCGCGCGTGAAAGCTGTGTTTCGGGACACTCGCCCTCCTCTGCCATCAGCGCGTGACGGATCGCATCGCGCCCGATGTCAAATCCGCTACCTGCATTGTCGAAAAGATAGCCCCAACCGCCGTATCTCGTTAGCTCCGCTCCGTCGTATCCATAGACTACCGAGCCCGTGCCGCAAATCGCCGCAATACAGCTATTTGATGCGCCCTGAACGCCGAATATTACATTGTGAATATCTCCCTCAACACGGCTTTTGACATATGGGTATCTCTTTTTCAGAAATTCATGGAGCTCCTGACGGTTATTGCCCGCGCTTGCGCCCGATATTCCTGCAAATATCCCGACTATATCAGCCTCGCGGCCAAGGAGGTCTATTCCCTCGGAAAGCACGCTCTTTGTTTGCTCTATTCCGTAGGCATTGGGATTTGAGCCGCTCAATATCAATTTATCAAGCACTTCTCCCTCTTCGGTGAAAAGCAAAAAATATGTTTTTGTTCCGCCGCCGTCGATAGCGAGAAATGCCTTTTTGCTATCCGCGCTCTCCGAGCGCAAAAGCGTGTCGAGCGAGACCTTGAAAATATCCGATATCGCGCAAAGCTTCTCCGCATCGGGCTCACTGATACCGCTCTCCCATTTCGAGACGGTTTGCGGAACTATGTACAGTCTCTCCGCAAGCTCCTGCTGTGTGATGCCCGCCTTTTTTCTGTAATGGCGTATGTTATTAGATAAAACGTCGTTTTTCATATACATTTATCCTCCTTTGCGCATTGTGGTTTAATATGTTTCAAATTTTGGTTTGGCGGGGAGGGGGGGATGCGCGTGGGGGGATTTTCCAGGGAAAAAATCCCCCCACACCCCCAAAACCCCAATAAATATTTTATGCAGGGTAAGACGGTTTATAAAACTACACCGTGTCGCACCTGCATCGTCCCACTGCTATCGTG
>JAZUBI010000074.1:0-25790 GCA_045638385.1 Eubacteriales bacterium | reverse complement strand
GCGTGTTTAACGATAGACATGGTGATACATTCTACTCATCCACCACTGCGTGGTCCCCCTTCCCTCACAAGGGAAGGCTAACGCAAAGCGAACCCAAACAAAAATTTGAAGCCGTAAACTCCCCTATAAATTGCAATTTATCAAACAAGGGCAACGCCTCGCGTTGCCCTTGTCCAAATATAATTTATCTCTCACAAAGCTCCTTCACCTTCGGCTCAATAACCTCAAAAAATCTATCGGCTATCGCCGCCATACCAATGTCACCTGGGTGATTGAACCTTCCGTGTGTATCGTCTCTCTGTCTTATATCTTCAATATCGATAAATGTCTCGCCGTACTTCTCCGCAACCTCTTTCTTTGCCTCATCAAGACCCTCTTTGATATAGAATCCCATCGAGTGATAGAAGGTGTTCGTGCCAAGATCAAGATAGTTGCGCAGGCTCTCATATCCCTCTTTAAATGTCCTCGGAGGATTCTCCATCGTAAAATATTCCTTGTTCGTGTTTGCACCAAAGAACATGATAACAATATCAGCCATCCAAGACTCGCGAAGCTTTTCGCCGTAAAGCTCGGCAGGAGTTACCTCCAAAAATCTGCGCTCGTAGTTTGCAACCTGCAAAATCCCAAAGGTCACATTGGGATCGTACTTTTCCTTTATTTTTGAGATGAGAACGTGAACGTAATCCTTCTCCAGACAGCTTGCCGCCATACCGCAATCCTGGTTCCAGCCCGCCTCGGGGAGCTTGCCGTGCAGAGTAATAGAGTTGCCTACAAAAAGGATCCTCAATTTACTTCCCTCGCCGCGATATAAAAAGTCGTCTCTCTCATTCTGATTTACCGACGAAATAACGTTTTCCTGATATTTGTTCATCCAAAACACCTCATTTCAATTCAAATATCTTCACCGACTTAACAGCGCTCCCCTCCTCGGTGTCAATGATCTCACCGAGAGCAAAGAATTTTCCGTTCGCATCACAAACGCGAACTCTCGCACCGACCTCAAAAGCCGTTCTGATCTTTTTCTGATAGATCGGACAGCCGCTTCTGAAAAGCTTTTCAAAAAACTCAGAGAGTCTGACCTCGCAAAGATCCGAGAAAAGCCTCTCAACGGGCAAAAGGCGTCCGTCTCGTTCATTCTCATCCATATTCTCAAGCTCGTCAAGCGTACAGCACTCCGAAATATCAATTCCGCAAGCCTCTCGCCTCTCAAGTGCCGCCATAACACCGCCGCAACCGAGCGCTGCGCCGATATCCGCGCAAAGTGTCCTGATGTAGGTTCCGCCACTGCACTCCACGTCAAGTATAAACTCAACGTCCTTGTCCGTTGCCTTGCAGGAAAGCGAATATACGGTAATATCTCTCGCCTCTCGCTCAATAACAACGCCCTGCCGCGCAAGATCGTAAAGCTTCTGCCCATTGACCTTCAAGGCAGAATACATAGGGGGGATCTGCTTGATTTCTCCGACAAATCCTCGGCAAGCCGCTGACACCGCCTCAAACGAAGGAATATCATCACTCCGACGCAACACCTCACCCGTAATATCCTCGGTGTCCGTCTCAATACCAAGCTTCAATACCGCGCGATACGCCTTTCTGTCAGATGAAATATATTCGCAAGCCTTTGCCGCTCTTCCGACAAGCACGACAAGCACACCCGTCGCCATCGGATCAAGAGTTCCCGCGTGTCCCACACGCTTAGTGCCAAAAAGCCGACGAACCTTGTTTACAACGTCGTGGGAGGTCATCCCCCCACCCTTGTGCACAGCCAGAACGCCGCCCGGCAAATTATCATTTTCTGTATGCTTCATTCTTAAAACCTAACTATTGCAGAATTTATCGTAAAGCCCTTCTCTGAAAAGTTCTTCTCATACTCGGTCATAACGTTGCCTTCTGCCCTTTCGGAATTGTGAAGATCTCGCGTCATCCACTCTATCTTCAAGCCAAAGCTCTCAAATTCCTCAAGCGAGAAGTCAAAAAGCCCTACGTTGTCGGTCTTGAAAATAAGTAAACCGCCATCCTTCAAAAGTCTCTTGTATCTTTCAAGAAAAACGCTGTGCGTCAAGCGTCTCTTTGCGTGTCCCGCCTTGGGCCACGGATCACTGAAGTTGAGATAGATGCGATCAAGACACTTTTCCGGAAACCACTCGGTAAGATTGTCGGCATTGCCGATGATAAAACGGAGATTATCCGGCCTTTCGTCTCTGCTTGCCATCGCCTTTTCAAGCGCAATACAGCAAACGTCCGGCACTCTTTCCATGGCGATAAAATTCATCTCGGGATGCTTCTCGCTCATCCCCACGGCAAAATTACCCTTTCCGCAGCCTATTTCAAGACAAAGCTGCTTTTCCTTGTCCGAAAAGGATGCCAAGGGATCGTTCATAAGAGTCTCAGGCTCACTTATAAGTAGCTCCGCACAGGCAAGGATCCTCTCCGCGCCGTGCTTTTTCTTTCTCATTCTCATATTATTCTTCTCCGAATATTAAAATCACGCTCTCGTCGAGCGCAAGAGCTCTTTCGCCCTATTTTTATAAATATCGCGGGGAGAGGGGCAGTTTCCGGCTCTCCTCTCCCCGCGATCTACCATAAATTATACGTTAAATCTGAAAAGAACGATATCTCCGTCCTTCATAACGTACTCCTTGCCCTCCGAGCGAACAAGTCCCGCCTCCTTAGCGGCAACCATATTGCCCGATGCAACGAGATCGTTGAACGCAATAACCTCTGCGCGAATAAATCCGCGCTCAAAATCGCTGTGTATCTTTCCTGCCGCCTGCGGCGCCTTTGTTCCGCGCGTAATAGTCCAAGCGCGAACCTCCTCAGGACCTGCAGTAAGGTAAGAAATAAGACCGAGCAATGAATAGCTCGCCTTGATAAGCTTGTCAAGACCGCTCTCCTCGATTCCCATATCCTCAAGGAACATCTGCTTTTCCTCGCCGTCAAGCTCTGCGATCTCCGCCTCGATGCCTGCGCAAACGGCAATAACGCCGCTCTTTTCGGTCTCCGCAAACGCGCGAAGCGCCATGTAAGCCTCATTATCGGTAGGCTCGCCGGCAACGTCATCCTCCGAAACGTTAGCAACGTAAATAACGGGCTTCATTGTAAGCAAGGGAGTATCGTAAAGACAAGCAAGCTCGTCCTCCGTAAGCTCCATCGTTCTTGCGCAAAGACCCTGCTCAAGAGTCGCGTAAATGCGCTCAAACAAAGCAAGCTCACCCGCAAGCGTCTTGTCGCCCTTCATAGCCTTTTTAGTTCTGTCTATTCTGCGCTCAACCATCTCCATATCCGAGAAAATGAGCTCCATATTGATAGTCTCAAGATCGCGCATAGGATCGACAGATCCGTCAACGTGAATGATATTATCATCCTCAAAGCAGCGGACAACGTGAATTATAGCGTCACACTCGCGTATGTTCGACAAAAATTTATTTCCAAGACCCTCACCCTGCGATGCGCCCTTAACAAGACCCGCAATATCCACAAACTGAATAATAGCAGGAGTATATTTTTTAGGGTCATACATCTTCGCAAGAACGTCAAGTCTGCTGTCGGGAACGGTAACGACACCCACATTGGGCTCTATCGTGCAGAAGGGATAGTTTGCGCTCTCCGCCCCTGCATTTGTCAATGCGTTAAAAAGAGTTGATTTGCCAACGTTAGGCAGTCCAACAATACCAAGTTTCATTTTATTTTGATCTCCTTTGAGCTGTCATGCACACATGTTTTTCTCATTTTTACATATTATACCACACAAATCAAGATAATTCAATATAATAAACACATTTTTTTAAATAAAACAAACACACTGCGCCGCCCGAAAAGCAAGAAAGCACAAGGCAATCATTGCGATTGCCCTGTGCTTTTATATTTTCGCTATTTGATCTGCAATCTTAATTTGAGTGCTCATCCCACGTGTATCCGCCAAGACCCAAGAATCCTCTGTCAAGCTCGAAATATCCGTCGGTACATATTACCTTCGAGCCGTCCTTAAGTCCGTTGTGCCAATCACCGTGGCTGTTGGCTACGATTGCCTTCCATTCTGCCCTCGTACCGTTGAACTCGATCGTCAGAACCTTCTTATCGTCGCTCCAGTTACGCGAGAAAGCATTCTTTCCGATAGTTTCAATGGTGCTTGGCAGCTTAACGAGGTCAAGCGTCGAGGTGTATGCGAGCGAGTTTGCATTCAACTGTCTTACACCCTCACCAATCTCAATAGTGTTCACACCTGCGCCATAGTCAAAATTATTGTCGTTCAGATACAACTTATTAATGACCTCAACCTTGAGACCGCGATATTCACCGGGAATAATGGTAGGATCTTCAAGCTTCGCAACGGCATCCACCTGATAATAGTCAGTAATTCCGTCTCCGTCTGCATCGATCGGGGTAAAGCGAAGATTGCCTGTGTAGGTATACAGCACTCTGACGGTAATATCACTCGTTGCGTTTGCAATGTTATAGCTGCTCCAGCTAACGGTCATATCATCCTTTGCCGCCTCGCGAGCGAGCTCTGCAAGCTTTGCGTCAACTATCGCCTGTCCCTCTGCGGAAAGCCCTGTAGAGGAATCCGTAAAGCTCTCCTCATATAAAACCGTTCCGTCGTTGCCAACGAACATAATAAGATATACGTTGTCCCATTTTGCAGAGAGCGTATAACTGTTCTCATTACCTACGGGATAGTAGTACACGGGATCCGCATTGGCATTTATCCAATTTGCAAAGACACGGTTTCCGTTATCGGGTCCGTCCGATCTCACAATGTATTCAAAGCTGTTATCAACTATGCAGTCTGTTGCGTACACATCATTTACTTCCATATACGTTACGGTGTAAACGACCGGCACAAAATCAAAATTCATTATTATATTCGCGCCCGACATATCCGACTTCAACGTATATGTAGCGTAGAATACGATCTCTTCACCCGGCGCTACCGGTGTACCCTGATAATAGTTCACTCCAACGGCCGCAGGAATAACGCTTGCGCCCTGCTCGTCGTCCGAGGTCGATACCGTCAAATGCTTTGCTACCGACTCATAGCTTGCATCGTACTGAACACCCGCAAAAACGTAAGTGTTCTCTTCGGAATCATTGCGTGCGGTGATCTTATAAACGATCTTATCCCCCGCCTGTCCCGTGATCGTTGTTTCTATATTTGTTGGTAAAATTCGCTTGGTTGACGTAGATGCGGTGGTACCCGGGCAAAGAGAGACGTTGGTTATGACCATACTGTCAAACTCGGCCGGCTCCGCACGCGCAACTCCGGAGATCATCATCTCTCGGCTTAATTGCGCATACCCCACGCCCGTCAACAGACACAAAAAGGAGAGCAATATAAAAAGTGTATTTCTGACCCACAGCTTCATTATAATCATTCTCCTTTCCGCATTTTTTAGAATTCAAGCGATTGCATAAAAGCTTACCGTCACATAAGCTTCGCAATCCCACGGTAGCCAAAACGTATCAATTATACGTGTTGACCGCCAGATAATAATCGTATGTGGTCTTTATATTCTCCAGAATCTGGATTATCTCTGCACGGCTCAGGTTTCTCGCGCTGTCGGTAAGCTTGACCTCCTGCGCGCCGTTTGCGATCAGACAGTATGGCTTGATTCTGTCAAATGCCATCTTAAGATCCGCGTAACCGGGATTAGCCGCGTTAGCATAATTTTCACTTTCAATGTATCCGCCGCCGCTCTGCTTGTAGCTGTAAACAGTCTTGCATACCGTCTGCAAGAACTTAGCGGAATTGTTGTTTACCTTGTTGTAGAACTCCTGGTCGAACTTCGACATAAGAAGCTCAATGGTGTTGTATCGGTCGTACTCTGTTCCCTGCTGGGTGTATCCGACCTTGTAGGTTACGTTGTCTATAACCGTGTATTCCTTTTGCGTTGCTATCCAGCTGTCAACGTCAAATGCATCGTCTCTCGGATCGTTCGAGTTTTCATAATCCTCGACCGTACACCTTCCCTCGTACAGCTCACCTATCATGTACCATGTGCCGTCAGGTCCGCAGGAATAAGAAACCGCGTAAACCGTCGCCTTTGAGCCGTTTGACGAAAGATCGTCCACCGTAACGTATACGGTGTACTCACAGCCCGTCGGGCTTCCGTTACCGGTGTACGCATCTCCGGTTCCGCTCTTTCCGTCCACGTTCTTGCGTTCAACCAATATAGTAACGGGAAGATCCACACCGTCAACGTTTATGGTGAGTGACGATCCGAACAGATGATTGAACACCTCCTCGTCGTCTCCGATGTTTCCAACGACCGTGCTGCCGTTTTCGGCATAGTTTTTGTTAAATGCGTCTGCAAGATAGTAATATCCGAACGCAGACGTCTTGTCATTAAGCACCTTCAAAAACGCATCCGATACCGATCCCATATGAAGACCGAAGCTGAAATTTACCATCGTCGATATATTTCCCTGCGCGCGCGAGCCGAATACGTATGTAGCGTAAAATACGCGCTCGGTCTGCGGCGGGATCCAGTCGTTCGTATCAAACGCCGTACTGTTAGATGCCGATCCGTCCTTGGTGCTTATCGCAATGCCGTTTGTTGTGTTTATCAAAGAATTTGATCCGACCTCATTGGCAACCTCTGTGCCGAGATACCAATACGTCATGTCGGTCTTGTTGTAAACGGTGATCTCATAGGTTATGCTTGCGCTCTGCGACGTAACGTTTGCGTTAGTCTGAAGACTCGTGGGATATATAATACTCTCACTCGCAGACGAGATTCCGCTTGTTGAATATACCTTGACGTCCGAAATATATATACCCTCGGGCTCTGATCCCACGAGCATCATTTCTCCCGAAACGACAAGGTTTTTTGAAAGCACCGCAAATCCAATGCAGGCGCACAAACACATTAAGGAGAGTGATATACAAATAGTGTGCTTCAGCCACATCTTCATTGTAATCACTCTCCTTTTTGCTTAAAGCTTTTTATTTTTCGCTGTTTTCATCGCTCTCTGTTCCTTCCTGATCATCCTCTTCTACGGTGATCATTGCGGTGAACAGCTCCTCCGCCTTGCGTCTGACCACACCGATTATCTTTTTAAGCGGGTGATCGAGCGTCTCGGGAGCGACCTTGTAGTTGCCCTTGGCAACCTCAGCCTCTCTGACGACCTCTCTGTCATTCAGAGCATCTCTTGTGGGAACGAGAACTGTATCTCCTCTCTCAACGGTATTTTCATTGGGATCGTAGCGATAAGTTTTATCCGGTCTTTCCTTCCAGAAAACGTCGATCGCGTCAACGCCATCCTCCGGCTCATCTATCTCCGGAATAGCGGCGATAAGCTCGTCGATCTCAGAATCTGTCTGGTCAAGCTCCTCATACTCCTCGGTTGCGGCCGTTACCTCGATTGCGTCATCCGCCTCGATCTCGGGCTCCTCAAGGATGTTTTCCACGATAGGAGCGGGCTCGGGAGGAGTGGGCGCAGTGTTGGGATTCAATACGACCTTTACCACAGGACGAACGATGTTCGTAATGTTGGGCTGTACCGTAATAGCGGGTGACGGATCCTCAGCTTCATTTTGAGGCTCCTCGTATCCCTCCACGCTGATTGTGTACATGTACAGAAGCTTACTGTCTGTCGGGATCATAAACTTAGCGCAGGTCTTGTCCTCGTTTTCATGCATAAGGATAGGAGCCTGAATAGTATCTCTGATCTCAAGCATTTCATCAAACTCGTTGACTAAAACGACCTGATAGCCCTTGGTGTCAAACAGATTATTGATTCTTTGTATATAGGACTTATACTGCGAAACGATTCTCTTAACGCGTGCGGTATAAGTGATATCTGCAGTTTTGGTAAAGTACATGAACGCAACAAGGATAGCGATCATTAAAGCATCGATAACACCAAGCACGACAGCCGTTGTTGCAAAGACCTCACTGCCCTCGCCTCTTGTGCAGGCGATCATGTTGGACTCTGCATCGGGAACTGCAGCGGTCATTTTAACGTTGACCGTCTTGGTGGTGAGAGGAATACGAAGTTCGGATGTATAAGCATCAACCGCACTGTCCGTAAACGCCTCGCAGTTACTGAGCACGTTGACCGTCAAGGTGACGACTATGTTGCTTGTTGTGTTGGTAAGATCGTATGTATCGATAAACTTGTTGGCAAGATCGTTGTACTCGTCGTAGTTGATGACCACGATCTCGTTGATTCTCAACGTATCCGAGCTTTTCTGTGTCATGTTCTGCACGTTTACAAGCTCGTATTCCGGATCAAAGATAGCAACGCTTGAGCTGTTATCTAAGATCTCAAGTCTTGATTTGATCGTGTACGAATACTGATAACTTACGTCATCAGAATCCATATCGATCTCATAACTGAAATCCGCAATGATCCTGTCAATAAGAGACGCAACGTACGACTGACCGCCGTTAAGGAAGCCTTCCTCAAAGAATTCATTATCCTTTAAAGCGACCTTGTAATCAATGCTTCCGCTCTCACGGTAGTTGACGTAATATTTACTCTTCAACTGTGCCGCAACGATCGAAGAAATGATCACCGCAACAGTCAGAATAGCGATAAGGACTATCTGAACGAATGCCCATCTTTCGCGTTTTCTCCGGTACATGGCGCGTTTTTTCTTTTCTTTTTCCGACATTTCTGTAAACCTCCTTTCTTGAAGATTTAATTTTTGCTCTCCAGCAAATCTCTTAACCACAGAGTCGGATAGCCGATGTGTGCAACCTTTACGTCAGTGAGTCCAACGATATCGGCTTCGGTTCTGTATCCCATATCCAAGCTCTCGTTGGCGTCTCCCTTGGTATAATAGCGCACTTCATTTCCAATGCGTTCTATTCTCACGACTCTGTGGATGATTCTGTTTCCATTACTGTTAAAGACAATTACTTGTCCTTCTTCGATCTCCTGACCGTCATACCGCTCATAAATAATGACATCGCCCTTGTTTATCTCACCTGTCATACTCTCGGTTGCAATAACGATTGCGCCGAATCTGAAATGGCAGGATACCAATGCAGCAACCGACAAGATCACAACCACAGACAAGGTGGTAGCAACGGCGCCGAGCTTACTGCCCTTCTGTAACGCGTTTTTCTTTTTCTTAGAATAAAGCGTTGAAACAAGGATCATCAATATAAACGGAATAAAGATTTTAACACACGCCAACAATGCGTCGGGCATTGCCGTAACGGTCAAGGTAAAATAGGCGTGTAAATTAAGTATCAGTCTGAACGCAATGTTCGGAAGCATTCCAAATCGCTTTGAAATGAAATGATAGCATGCGTTTGCGCTGATTGCGGGAAAAAGCGTCAAACCAACAAGGTCCATAAACTTGTTGAAGCTTGTAATACCCGCTACGTTTGAAAATGCCAGAACCTCTGCAACAAGGCATGTGGCAAATGCAATAATGCTTACTAAAGCATTTTTCTGATCAAGCTCGGTTGAACGGATTATCTCCGTAGCGACGATGATCGCAATCATCGGTATAATAACGGTAAGCAATATTTTCGGAGTAACAAAATAGGGATTTTTGTAGTAGCCGAAAATCAGCCCCGACATTTGAACGAGTATCGCATACAGTGCTCCGATAGAAACTGCAAGCACGAAGACCTCTTTCTTATTAACCGAATACGAGCATCGCTTGCGTATCAACGCCCGAACAACGAATGTGAGCGGAACCAAAAGGCACGCCGTAAATATCCTGCTGTTCTTAACACCGAAAAACAAACTGATAAAGAGAACCGCAAACGCTACCAGAGAAACGGCGTATATCACCTTTTTATCCTTATTCATTTGTGGTCCTCCTTTCAGAATTGTTTAACAGCTTAACTAAGCTTTATTTTCAAGCCTCACAGCTCGGTGAATTATCACTGAGCCTCAACGCTCGAGAAGTTAAGGTGAACAGTTGCGCCCTCAAGAGTAATGTTCTGAGTTATAGTCTGCTTCAAGGTTACAACAACTGTAACGGTTGCAGTCTCATTGGGAGCAAGGATGAAATCCTGACCCTGTGTGTATGTAGTGCTTCCCTTGGTGATGGTTACAATCTTGTTGAAGTAATCCGAAACGTTACCTGTGGTAGCAGTTCCGTCTCCAACGTAGAGAGTACCGGGAGTAAGAGAAACGCCGGTGAGGTTTGCATAAACGTCAGGAGTCTTGTTCTGTACGGTGAACTCAATTGTAACGCTGTCGTTCTGCTTTGAAAGACCGGTAATGGTGTAGTTTGCAGTTGTTCCTGTTCCGGTTACGCTTGCGGTAGCAAGGAGGTTATCGGGGTCATTGACAACAGTTGCGTCTGTGAATACGATATCAAAGTCGTTCTGGTCGGGAGAGAGGTTTGCTGCACTGGTGATCATCAATTCACGGGAAAGTGCTGCGTAACCGATTCCGAGAGCAAGTGCTGCGATGAGCAACAGGGAGATAACTAATGTTCTTCTTTTTTTCATAATTTTTTCTCCTTTTAAGAAAAATAATTTTGTTTGAGCGTTCCCTAACCGCTCTTTTTTTGCCAAAACTCTACAGTTTGAGCCTTGTGACGCTAATTTTATCACCCTATGACTACAAAATGACTACAAAAAAATAATTTTTTTAAAAAAATTTCGACACCCGAGCAAAACTTGTTGCTCAAGTGTCGATTTTTAGATGTTATTTTATTTTTCGCAGTTGATTTTCCAGGTATCCAACCGTAAATTCCGCCCACGAATAAGCGTTCATATATTGACCCGTGAACGAGTTTATCGCGCGAACGTCTCCCTCAAGAAAACGGTAATAGTCGCAATCAACTATCTTCGTGTTCACAAGTATTCCCTGGCGGCTCTTAAGAATAAGATCCTTGACTCCCACGCCATGCAAAGTCTTGACCAGACTCGCAATATACACCTGCAGATTTTTTTGCTTTGTTCGGTCGTATTCCTCGTCCTCCCAGAGCGTAGCCGCAAGCTCCGCATATGTGGCCGAGGTTCCCCTCTTGTCAACGAGATATGCTAAGATCTCCTTTGCCTGCTTTCTCTCAAACTTCAAAAGCTCTCCGTCAACGAAAACGTCGAAATTTCCGAACGTTAGCATCTTTATTCGCTTTTCACCGCTCCATTCGATCGGGTTTCTGAGATTTTCAAGCTCGACCTTCACCGCCTCGGGAGTCACGGGCTTCATTAAATATCCACTCATGCGAAGGTCGATTCCTTCCTTCATATATTCCGAAAATCCCGTAGCGAAAACGATATTTATCTTCGGATGTATCGCCTTAAGCTCTCGCGCAAGCTCAACTCCGTTTTTTTCGGGCATGTGAATATCAAGAAATGCAACGTCTATTTTGGTTTGGGCAGCAGTTTGTAAAGCCGAGCGCACGTCTCGGCACAAAAACACGGTAGAACCCCCCGCAACCTCTTCAAGAGCGTGCTTCATAAGCTCAAGCGCGTAATATTCGTCATCAACAGCCAGAATGTTCATCATTTTTTCCTTTCTTGCGCGGGATCTCTATTATCACGCGTGTTCCAATGCCAACCGTGCTCTTAACACTCACCCGACCTCGGCATAATCTCCGAACTCTGCTCTCCACGTTTTCAAGTCCAACGTGCCCCGAGCGATTGCCATTAAGGCTCTCCGTATCAAATCCCACTCCGTCATCGACGACCGTGATAATGTATGAGTTATCGGTAGCATAAGTAGAGATCTTGACAGTTCCGCCGCTTGCCTTCTTGGTTATTCCGTGCTTCACCGCATTCTCCACGATCGGCTGTACGGTCAGTGGGGGAATGTCAAATCCCGTACACTGAAACGAATATAAAACGTTCAGCTTTTCCCTGAACCTCGCCTTCTCAATCTTTAAATAGCACTCAACGTGCTCGATCTCCTTTTCAAACGGTATCATATCCTCGTTTGTCATGGCATCAATATTCGTGCGAAGATATCGCGAGAAATCTATCGTCAGACTCTTTGCAAGATGAGGAGATGAATCGCACATCGCGGCTATCGCAGAAAGCGTATTATATGTAAAATGAGGATTTATCTGTGAGAGCATGAGCGCATTTCTTTGCGCGTCTATCATTCTCTGCCTTTGCAAATAAATATTCGTATAAATTACCAGAACACTGATAACCAAGCTGACGTATGTCAGCGAAATTCCGTGAAGCGAATGATCTATTAATATTCCCACAATCGGAACCAGCGTATATATAATAAAGGAAGCTCGGCTCGCCTTCTTCGACTTGTGCGCGAATATCGCCATAAGTATTATAGCAACAAAAGACATTATCGAGAAGAGCAGATGCAGCACTACCATCAAGGCATCACCGCTGCTTACGTAATGTCCGTGTCTGTCCACCAAAAAGGCGTATCCCAAAAACGCGTTTCCAACAGAGTATGCCAGCGATGCAACGCAAAGTACTCGGAATATATTCAATGTCCACAGCGCAGCCTTGCTGTTTTCATAAAGGCTCTGACAAAGATAAGCCATAAAGCATATAACGGCAAGCTGTCCCGCGCAAAATGCCACAGTGTTCGCAGCCACAGTCATCGCGGTAAGATCAGGGTTTCCCTCACCTATCCAACCAACGGTGTCAGCAGCGAGCGCCAATATAACGAACGCAAGCAAAAAGAGAAAATGCCGCGATCCCGCGCGCCTGCTTATCCACTCACCAAGACAAGCGAAAAAAATGATCATGACAACGATAAGTCCAAGCGAATTCAAGGCTATATTTATAAATGACAGATTTATACTCGGCATATTCCGCTCCTTTCCGTCAAAAGCTCATGTATCAACGTGTATATTGACATTATAATACATTTTTTCACTCTTTTCAATACATATTCAAAAATTATTATCAAATGCGACCCCTTGTACGAAAAAAATTAAAAATTTCTTCGATTTTTTTTAAAAAACTCTGTACAAATCGATTTTTTTGTGTTATAATTGTTAACGTGCGATAAATATTGTGCGAAAATGATGTGTCCTACAAATTAACGTTATTAATTTTTTCGGCAAAATTCGTTAAGAATTCAACACGGCATCACAGAATATTCCAAATCGCGCGCTACAATATCTAAGATGAAATATAAAATTAAAATTGACCGCAGGTAAAACCGGAGGACAGATAATTATGATGGAAACTAAAATATTGGTAATCGAGGACGAGGTGTCCATATCAGAGAGCATAAAGAGCTTTTTTGAAACCGAGGGCTATGACGTAAAGGTAGCCGCAGACGGAAGCGAGGGAATCAGCTTTTTTAAGATGTACGATCCCGACATCACCGTTCTTGACATCACCCTTCCCAAAAAGGACGGCTGGCAGGTGTGCCGCGAGATCCGCGAAAGCTCACAAAAGCCTATCATTATGATAAGCACAAAGGGCGAGGTGTTCGACAAGGTGCTCGGACTTGAGCTTGGAGCAGATGACTATATGGTAAAGCCGATAGACAACAAGGAGCTTTCAGCACGAATTAAGGCAGTGCTCCGCCGTTGCCGCGCAAACGCACCTCAGACCGACGATGAGGTTATAAGATTCGAAAACATCGAAATAAGCCACGAGAAATACGAGCTTAAGCTTAAGGGCAAGAGCGTTGATATCCCCCCCAAGGAGCTCGAGCTTCTCTATTTCCTCTCCTCTAACTATAATCGCGTGTTTACTCGCGACCAGCTCCTTGATAAGGTATGGGGCTTTGATTATCTCGGAGACTCAAGAACGGTTGACGTGCATATCAAGAGATTGCGCGAAAAGCTCGAGGGCGTGTCCGACAAATGGGTTATCAAAACCGTTTGGGGCGTAGGCTACAAATTTGAAATACTCAGCTAAAAACGGCAATATACTTTAATAAACTATACTTCACCGTACGCCAACTCTCTGAGTTGGCGTATGATTTCTGAAAAACAACCCGGAGAATATTATGAACGAACACGAAAACACCCCCATAACCCCGGAGGATAACGACGCAAACGAAAACGAGAACGTCGAGACCACCGCAGCAAGCGAAAGCACCGACCCCGCCGCAGAGATCGAGCCCACGGAAGAAATTGCAAAGGAAACCGCAGAATCAGAAGATCCCAACACCGAAGAAGCCGAAGAAATCGAAGAAATCGAGGAAATCGATGAATCTGCCGTTGAAGGTGATTTTGAAGAAAGCTTTGAATACAACGCAGAAAATTGCGCCACAGAGGATGACGAAGAGGATGAGCCCCTCCCCTCTCCGTGCAAGCGCTCCCCGAACGGCGCCGCTATAGCATCTCTCGTTCTCTCTGCCGTATCTCTTTTCGTGGTAATAGCCTTTGCGCTCTCGCTTATGCTCGGCATACTCACCTTCTCGGATTTGACCGCAGGCGGTGATGCCGCCGCAAATACCACAACAAATAAGGTCATAATCAACACAACGGTAAACGAAACACCCACACAGCCCGACACAGAGATCGACACAGCCGTGCTCGAGGATTTTCTCCACTCCGTGGTAGTCGTCAAAGGAAGTAACATTTCAAGCTCAAGTACGGGCACAGGCATCATATTCAGCTCTAACGGATATATAATCACAAACTACCATGTCATAGAAAATTGCGACGTTATATCGGTCGAGCTCTACGGAGAAAAGACCGCGTGCAGAGCAAGCGTAGTCGGTTATCACGCGGAGGATGACGTTGCCGTAATAAAGATCGACAGAACCGATCTCCGCGCGGCTACCTTTGCCGCATCAAGCTCGGTAAGATACGGAGAAAAGGTATACGCCGTAGGCACACCCGAGGGCTCTGACTTTAGTTGGAGCGTATCCCAGGGTATAGTCTCCGCTCCCGACCGAGAGCTTATGATATACGACAGCGAAGGTGTGCTTGAAAAGAAGATAAAGGTTGTACAGACAGACGCATCCGTCAATCACGGAAATTCGGGCGGTCCCCTTATCAACGTGCGCGGCGAGGTCATAGGAATAATCACGCTTAAAAGATCTGATAGCGCAGGCTTGGGATTTGCTCTCCAATCCGACGGAGTGCTTATAGACGTTCAGTCAATAATAGAAAAGGGACACGCAGACGACGTGACCTCGGGAATCACCATTCCCCGCCCTCTTATAGGAATCACGGGCGTAGGTGTAACCGGAAACACCTATTATGAAAGCGTATCCTCAGCAGAGGGAAGCTCAATAACGCCGGTTGACGAGGACTACGCAAAGCAGAATCCCGGAAAGACCTTCTACGCCGCAAAAACAGGAGTATATGTAAGCGCGACCAGTGCTGGCTCCGATGCCGCACAGCATATCAAGGCAGGAGATATAATCACCGAGGTAAACGGCAATCCCGTATCAACGATATATCAGGTTATGGATATAATCAATAAGTATAACGGCGGCGATAAGGTCACCTTGAAGTATTATCGCTCCGGTCAGTATTACACCGTAGAGGTCACGCTCCGCGCCGCTTCATAAAAAAATTGCCGGAGTAGTTGACAAATCAACAAAAAACTGTTATAATATATCGATTGAAAAAGCAAATATCAGGAAAATGAGCTAAAATTCATCAAAACTCCAAAAAACAGAGGTGCAAAATGGAAGAAAAAATCATTGCAATTATCGCAGAATACCAGGATAAAGACGAGTCTGAATACTCAGCAGACCAGACCTTCACCGACATGGGTCTTGACTCCCTTGACCTCGCAGAGCTTATCATCCACCTTGAGGATGCACTCGGCGCGGAGATCGACATCAACCCCCATCTCAACACCCCCGCAAAGCTCGCTGAATATATCGAATCTATATCATAATTTTAAAAAGGCATTTGTAACTGCAAATGCCTTTTTATCTATCCACCCTTGCAAAATGTCGCAAGCCCTTGACATTTTACAAATTCGGGTGTATAATTTTATTATAACCAACTAATAAATTCCAAAAGGAGAGTTGAAATGAACAAATCATTTATCAGAACACTCGCGATTGTTCTTACCGTAATACTCGCGAGCACCCTTATCGTCGCGTGTGACATAGGAGGCTCAAAGAAGGACAAAAAGGACAAAGACAAGGACAGTGACACCTCAAAAACATTCGATGTAGACACCATGCAGGCAGATCTTGAAGAAGCGGGATACTTAGTATCCACAGAGCCTGTGGGAGAGGATAGCTTGTACGAGGGTGCGGAGCATGTGCTCGTCGCATATGCAGATCGCAACACCCTTTCCGTTTATTTCTTCGACACAGAGAAAAATGCAAAGACCGCTTATGAGCAGCTTAAGGAAGGCTTTGAGCTTGCGGGCGAGGACTGCAGCTTTAAAACCAAAGGTAACATCATATACGGAGGCTCCGATCAAGCAATCAAGGACGCTAAAATCGAAACCTCATCCAATCGTCCAAGTAACAAGCCCGGCATCGGTGAGGGAAGCAATGTGGACGAGCAACAAACACATCTTGAGGAAGATTACGTCGAAACCGCTCCTGCCAACGGCTACGAGACCGAGCGCCATACCGGTTCGTCCGGCATTGAATGGGGAAGCAACGTAGAATGGGTAAGCGGCATCGGAACAGAATGGGCTTCAATGTGGGGCAGCGAATGGCCCTCTGACGTTGAAACCGAATGGGTTTCAATTTGGGCCAGCGAATGGGGTTCAAGCGTTGAAACCGAAACAAAGGGCAACGTAATAGTAGTAGACCGTATGGCATTTCTCAAATCTATCGCAGACACCCTTGCTAAAGCAGGTTACGATGTTGAAATAAGCAACTCTTGGGATAGCAGTGACTTCCTTGGTGAACTTGTTGCCCAAAACGGAAAGGACTACATCACCATATCGCTTTACGGATCGCAGGAGGTTGCATCCGCAATCTATGAATCTCTAAAATACGAACAAGACGAAAACGGATTTGAATATAAGATTTTCGGAACAATGGTCATGATCGGCTCCGACCGTGCCCTCGCAGACGCAGGCTTCATTTTCAACTAAAATCCAATAAAAAGCACCGCATTGGGCGACCTACTGTAAAGCAGGTCGCCCAATGCGGTATTTTTTTATTTTAAAAACACCGAAACCCTTTTCTCCCCCAAAAAAGCCTCCCTGCCGTAGCCGATCGGAGTCACAATTATAGATATATCCCCGTCAAAGTCAGTCAAAACTCTCCGTTCAAGCCTCTCTTCTCCAATTGCCAAAACTCCGCTTATGTACACCGTCTCATAGTTCAAGCTCTCAAGCTCAATTATAAACACCTTAAAGCCTGCCGCAAAAAAATCCCCCGACGTTCCTCCGCACACCACTACTTCATTTTCCCCATCCTCACGTCTTTCAAGAATAACACTCTCTACCCAGACGTTCCTTTCTTTTTTCTCCTCACCGACGACCGCCGTTATCTCTCCGCATAATATTTCGGTCGGCATCTCGTATATACCCGCACACTCACAAAATCCGTATGCCTCAAATTTCCCCAACCTAAAGACGCCGCCATTCTTTCCGCCGGCTTTTTTCTCAAAACAAAATCGCGCCAAAAGGCTGTTACATCCCTGCGCTCCGTCAAAAAGCAGTATGATCCGCCCCTCGCTGTCGCTGTGCGAAAATTCCAATCCGTCTGCCTCTCCTATGCAGGAGATCAGCGCGAAAGACTCGCTGTCATATTCAAGCGCCGCCAAAACGCCCCAAACACCCTCAAGGCTATCAATTTTCAACGTGATTTCAACAATATCCTCGTCCTCACAGCAAAGCATTTCCACAAAGCACTCGCCCCTTTCCGCGCTTAGGCTTTCACTCTCTCTGCATAAGCCATAGCTTGCATTTACAGCCACGGAAAAGCACAAAATCCAAGCACAAATTCTCAACCCCGGCATCGACCCCTCCAAAAGCATACAAAAAACAGGTCGCGCCACCAAGCAACGACCTGTTAAAATTATATTCTGATAATTTATTTTGTATTCTCGATTTGTCTCTCCGCCTTAACCCTTCTCATCGGCGCAATAACAACTCGCATGTAAATTATCAGCCCAAGAGTAACGACAAGCGAGATTGCCGAGAGCACCTGCTGGGCATACATGTGAATGCCGAATACCTCCACAGTTTTTCCGGGAAGAGACTGTATCCTTCCAAGCAAAATGCTTGAGAAAAGAGTCGCAAAAAATCCGATAATACCGCCCATCGCGTTTTTGATTCCCATAGCGGCGGCGCGGTCCGCGGGCTCAACGTAATCGTATATCAGATTGATCACTCCGCTGTTGATCCCTCCCATTGCAAATCCCTGCATGCAGGCATAAATGAGGTAGAGCCAACGCATAGGTCCCGGTGTAACGAAAATATTTCCGAGAAATCCTATAGCCACAAGCATAAACGACAAAGTCATAGAGAAGGCAAAGGACCTTTTGTCGGCAAGCCTTCCCATAATGGGAGAGGCAACTATCCTGCATATAATTCCAACGTTCGAGATAACAGAGATAACAAGCATCGAAAAGGCAAGCTCAACTCTAAGATACGAAGCGAAAAAGGATACCGAAATACCCGAAGCCACGTTCCAAAGCACACCAACCACAATAACCTTCAAAAGCTCCTTGTCGGTAAACATGTGCTTGATAACTCGACCAAGCGAGACCTTTTTCTTTTCCACAGGCTTTTCGTGTGCCATAAGCAACGACGCCGTGTGAATAGCCATCATAATAAATACCGCAATACAGCAAATAATGTAATATTCTGCGGTAGGTTCCTTGACTCCGTCAACGCTTGTCACACAATACGTGTCCGCTATCCAGCCAAGACCAAGCGAGACCGCAACTCCGCCCGCAAGCGAGATCATCTCCTTGACCGCGGTATAAGAGCCTCGGGTCGAATCCGGCACCGCATCCATATACATAGCGATCATAGAGGGATTGACCGCATTATTGAGTATATGACCCGCAAAAAGCAGGACGACGAACACAACCGCCTTCACCTCAACGCTTATCGACTGACCTATCGGCAACAGATAAAGCGCAACAAAGCATAATTGATTCAATAAGTGTCCGATCGTTGCGATCCTCTTTGCCCTGTGCCCCGTAGTAACGAGTGCAAAAAGCTGCGCTCCGCAGGTGAAGGTCGCAACCGTCAGGATAATTCCCTGCTGTGCATCATTGAAGCCAAGCGACTCAAGTATGTATCCGAGAAATGTTCCCGAAACAAACATTCCTATAAAATACTCAAAGCTCTGCTGGATGATAAACGCGATCCGTGTTCGACGGTCTCTTTTAGCTTGTGTGTCCATACCTTTTATCTTCCTCTTTCAAATTTTGATTTATAGAACATCCTTCTACGGCGGCGCCGAGGAATGGCTTATAAATAGCAATTAAACCGCTGTCTCTTTTTCCCCGGAGTATTATACTATACGCCGCACAAAAATGCAACACCTTTTTATCAATTTTTTTCCGGTGATCAGAGAAGGACAACTTTCGTCCTATTAATAGCAATCTGTGTCTGATTTTTTATTTCTCAACCACTTGACAAAAGCCCTTTTGTATTATACAATGAAAGCGAAAATATCCTACACAAAAGGAGATCAAAATGCAGAATATCAATATTAACGTAAATTTCAACAATGTCATCGGCAAGGTAAAGCCCATGCACGCGGTAAACAACATGCCCACTCTGCCCCGCAACGGCAACGGCTGGGACGAAAAAATGACCGCCGCAAACATCCCCTTCGGTCGTCTCCACGATACGGGCGGAGCATTCGGCGGCTCAAGATACGTTGACATCCCCAACGTCTTTCCCGATTTCGATGCCGACGAGAACGACCCCGCAAACTACGATTTCGCATTCACCGACGTTCTCCTTGAAAGAATGGTAAAAAGCGGCGTAGAGCCATACTACCGCCTTGGAGTAACCATAGAAAACTACGTAGACATCAAGGCGTACCGCATCTATCCCCCCAAGGATAACGCAAAATGGGCACGCATCTGCGAGCATATCATAATGCACTATAACGAGGGCTGGGCTGACGGCTTCCACTATAATATCACCTATTGGGAGATCTGGAACGAGCCTGATAACTACCCCGAAATAGAGCTCAACCAGCTCTGGAGAGGTACAATGGAGCAGTATTTCGAGCTTTACAGAGTCGCATCCAAGCACCTCAAGGCTCGCTTCCCCCACCTCAAGATAGGCGGCTACGGCTCCTGCGGATTCTACAACATAGGAAACGTAGATGTCTCCAACATCGCGCACTCCACAAACCGATTCGATTACTTCATAGAGTTCTTCTTCAAGTTCCTCGAATACATAAAGGAGCACGATTGCCCCCTTGATTTCTTCGGCTGGCACACATACGCAGGACTTAAGGATAATATCGCATTCGCAAACTATCCCCGTCAGCACCTCGACAGATACGGCTATACCCACACCGAGATACACCTCAACGAATGGAACCCCGGCGTTGCAGAGCGCGGAAAATTAAAGGACGCATCAAATATCCTCGGCGTTATGCTCTCACAGCACGCAACACCCACCGATATGTGCATGTACTATGACTTCCGTTGGTGGTCAACCTACTGCGGCGCAGTAAACCCCCTCGACCGCTCACCCTTCAAGGCATATTACGCTTTCTACAACTTCGGCCAGCTCTACGCGCTTAAGGATCAGGCAGAATGCACCGTTGATGGCAACGACGTTTACGCTCTCGCCGCAACAAACGGAGAGAACGGCGGAATCGCAGTTTCCAACAACTCCGGCGATGACGTAACGCTTAACGTAACAACACTCGGACTCAACGGCAAGAACGCAAAGATCTATATCACCGATGAGACAAGTGACCGCGCCGAGATCACAGCTGACCTCACCGCTCTTCCCCTCCCCAAGGACGCGATCCTCTATATCGAATATTAAAATCAAAAAGGAACAGTCGGTTGACTGTTCCTTTTCCTTGTTATTCAAATATAGTGCCGAGTCTTGCCTTTTCGATAACCTCTATAACCTTGTAAGACTGCTCAAGAGTGATCGGGAAATCCTTCTCGCCGAGGAGCGCATCATAGAGCGCGCCCCAGATACGACCCGTTCCGTCGTCATCCTGCGGTAAAGGAATGATCTCTTCCTTCCATGTCAGCACCTCAGGATTTCCAAAGCCGGCATCCTGCGGCCATGTCTCTGCAATAACGTGCGCCTCGGGGAGTGCCACGTCGGGATCAAGATATTTAAGCTTAAATCCCTCGTCACAGCTCATAAACGAGCCCTTTGTACCGTAAACAACGTAATTCGGAGTGGGCAGAGCCGCGCCGCCGCTGATCTCCATATCAACGATACAGCCATTCTTGCCCTTGAATACTATTTTAACGTGGTCGTCACGGTCGCCAAGCCACGCGATCTGCTTAAGATCGGTAAACAGCTCGTCATAATCACCGCCACAGAACTGAAGCGAATGGTCGATAATGTGAGGTCCCCAGTTGCAGACCTGACCGCCGCCGAACGCCTTCAATGTCTGCCAGTCGTTACGGCGCTGATAGCCGTTTCTTGTAAGCTTTATCTCAAAAACGTCACCGATAACGCCGGACTTGATAAGCTCCATTGCCTTCTCAAAGCCATACTCAAAGCGGCGATTGTGACGAATAAAGAGACGAGGTCCTCCCTCGCGGCTTCCAAGCTCCACAAGCTCTCTTGCATCCTTTGTGTTGAGCGCAAAGGGCTTGTCAAGGAAAACGTCCTTGCCGGCAAGCAGCGCAAGCTTTGCGTGCTCCAAGTGATCCTTTGATACGGTAGCAATATCAACAAGCTCGACCTCGGGGTCAGCTATAAGATCCTTAATATCCGTGTAAGCCTTCGCGCCAAATTCCTTAGCAAAAGACTCCGCGCGCTCCGGAATAATATCGCATCCCGCAACAAAAACAAACTTATCCTTGTAGGCCTCAAGCTCCTTAACGTGCATGCTGTAGCCGGAGCGTCCAAGACCTACAATTCCCATTTTGATCTTTTTCATTATAATTTACCTCCCTCGATCTCGATACCGAGTCTCTTTGAGATCGCCTCGATTTCACGAATCGTCTTTTCATTTACGGGAATACCCTTCTCATAAACGGTAGCGGCAAACTCAACCTCTTTTTCTCCGTGAACGTAAACTCTGTCGCTGCCCTCGGCAAGTCTTGAATGTCTCATATCATCAAGAAGCGCGGACGTGGTGCTTCTTATCTCCTCCGCAGAGCCGAAAAGCGCGGGGTTTATCGCCATAAAGAAGTGCGCGGTGTCCGCAACGTTCGGAACCGTGTAGCTCTGATAGGACATAGGACCGCCCGAAAGCACCGATGTGAAGAGCTCGCAGAACATTCCGTAGCCGTAGCCCTTGTGACCTCCCGTGAGCTCCTCGGAGCCGCCGAGAGGAAGGATTCCGCCGCCCGCCTTTGCGGTAATATTCTTGATTACCTTGGAGGGAGAGTTGGTAGGCGTTCCGTCGCTGTCAAGGATCCATCCGTCGGGAGTATCCTTCTCCGCCTTGTTATATACCTCAAGCTTTCCGCGAGTAACAACGGTGGTTGCCGCGTCAAAGCAGAAATCAACCGGATCTGCGGGGAAAGCAAGAGCGATCGGGTTAGTTCCAAGTCTTGCCTGAGAGCTTCCCGTGGGCACCATAATAGCCTCGGAGTTAGTCATAGCCATACCGATAAGGCCTGCCTTGGATGCCATTCTTGCATAGTAGCCGGCGATTCCGAAATGGTTGGAATTGCGAACGGTCACCATGCCGATTCCGCTTGTCTGCGCCTTTTCGATCGCGCGTCTCATTGCCTGACAGCTTACAAGCTGACCCATTGCCTTCTTCGCATCAATGACCGCAGACAAGGGTGTCTCGAAAACAACCTCCGGAACAGCCTTAACGTCAACCATTCCGCGAGCGATAGCATCATCGTAGCGCACCATTCTCTGAATACCGTGTGACTCTATTCCCGCAAGATCGGCAGCCATAAAAGCGTCAACTATCTCGCAGCTCTCGTCCGCGGAAAATCCGTATTCATTAAATATTCTCTCTATAAGAGCTCTCGTTTTTTTGTACTCAACAAACATATCTTACCTCCCAAATTTCGACGTGTCGAGTCTTACCGCCTCAAGCTGAGCTCTTACACCAAGCTCCGCCGCCGTAAAAATATGCTCCTGAGTCATCGCGCGCTCAGTGCCCTCAAGACAGTCAAGTATCATATCTCCGAAGAACGGAAAACCAACGCTGCCCGAAGCCTTGATGTATCTCTCTCCCTGCGCATCTGCAAGATAGATATGATCTCCAACCGCATCACGCGCAATGTCAAGATATTTTCTGACCTCAATATATCCCTTTGTGCCGAGCAGGAAGAGACGGCCGTCTCCCCAAGCTCCGAGACCGTCGGGCGTGAACCAGTCAACGCGCAGATACTGCGTCGCGCCATTCTCGCCGATAAGGTTTGCATCTGCAAAATCGTCAAAATCGGGATGCTCGGGATTTCTGTAATTCGCTCTCTGCGCAGAAATTATCTTAGCAGACTTGTTCTTTGTAAAATGCAAGAACTGCTCTATCTGATGGCTTCCAAGATCGCAAAGAGTACCGCCGGAGAGGATTCTGTCCCAGAACCATTCGGGGCGAGATGCGGGAGTGAGTCTGTGAGGAGCCAAGCAGGTAACCTGCAAAACGTCACCGATCGCTCCGTCCTCTACCATCTGACCTGCAAGCATCGCGCTCTCAACGTGAAGTCGCTCGCTGTAATAGCACATATATCTTTTGCCGGTTCTTGCAACAGCCTCCTTTGCAAGCTTAAGCTGCTCAAGAGTGGTAAGAGGAGCTTTATCGGTAAAATAATGCTTGCCCGCCTCAAGAACCTTAAGACCAAGCTCACAGCGCTTTGCGGGGATTGCCGCCGCCGCAACCATATGTATCTCCTTGTCCTCAAGGATCTCCTCAAGGCTCGTCGCAACAGCCACGTTGGGATAGCGCTCAACGAATGCCGCAACCTTCTTGGGATCGGGATCGTAAACCTTTTTAAGTGTCGCGCCGGCCTCCGAAAGACCGTTGCACATACCGTATATATGTCCGTGATCAAGAGCCGCCGCTGCGAAGACGAATTCGCCGGGCTTGACCACCGCGCGCGCTTTTCCGACGGGCGCGTAATTTATTCCGTCACTCTTCTGAAATGCCATTTCACGCCTCCATTAAAGCTCCTCGCCGAATGCGAGAAGGTTTTTGCGGCTTCTCGTCATGCAGTCAAAGGGATCGCCCTGACAAATATCCTGCTCGATAAGCGCGTACTTCACGCCGATCTCCTCACAAGCCTTGAATATTGCCTTGTAATTCATATTACCCTCGCCAACAGGAGCAAATGCGCGCTCACCGTCAAGCATCGTCATATCCTTGTAGTGACAGCAGGAAATGCGGCCCTTGAACTCATGCAGATATTCAACGGGATCTGCTCCGCTCGCCAAAGCCCAGAAGCAGCAGAAGATAAACTCAACCGTGTTGGGATCGGTGTTTTCGCGGAGATGCTGAAGAACGGTCTTTCCGTCTATACGGTGAAATTCGTTCCAATGGTTGTGAATAGCAAACTTAAGTCCGTGCTTGCCCATAACCTTTGAAACACCGTCGATCTGGGAAATGAAATTAGCAAGCTCGTCAGCGGTCTGAAGCTTATTTTCGGGATAGAAGGAAATTCCAACCACGGGGCAGCCCATGATAATGCTCTCCTGTGCAACCTTCTCGGTCTCGTTAAGAACTCTCTCCCACGGAATGTGTGAGCAGCAAATGCTGATTCCGAAGCTGTCAAATATCTCTCTTACTCTCTGGGGAGTGATAGGCGCAGTTACGCCCGAAAACTGAGCCGCGGTAAATCCGATCTCCTTGAGCTTTGCAAGAGAAGCTATCAGATCCTCCTCGGTCTTAAGATAATCCTTAAGTGTGTAAAGCTGTGCACCTATTGTCTGTTTCATTTTTCTATACCTCCAAAATTTATACTCCGCTGTATGCGGCAAATCCGCCGTCAACGGGAAGAACGCAACCGGTAATAAATCCCGCGGCGTTTTCATCTATCAAAAACCTCAACGCACCGAGAAGCTCGCAGGGCTCGCCGAATCTATCCATGGGTGTTCCGCGAAGTATCTTTCCCGCGCGAGGCGCAGGTGTGCCGTCCTCGTTAAAGAGGAGATGACGATTCTGATTTGTAAGGAAGAATCCGGGAGCTATTGCATTGACTCGTATTCCCTCCTTTGCAAAGTGAACTGCAAGCCAACGGGTAAAGTTTGAAATGCCTGCCTTTGCGGAGCAATACGCAGGAGTCTTAGTAAGGGGGCTGAACGCCGCCATTGACGAAATGTTGAGAATACAGCAGCCCTCTCTGTCGATCATGTCGCGCGCAAAGACCTGAGACGGCAACACAGTGCCCCACAAATTCAGATCAAACACGTAAGAAAAGGCATCCTTTTCAAGATTGAAGAAATTAAGATCGTCGGGATTGCCCGCTCTGTCAAATTCCTCAGCCTTTGTAGTCGCGCAGGGGTGATTTCCGCCCGCGCCGTTTATCAGCACGTCGCATTTGCCAATATCGTTCAAAATAGCCTTGTGCGCCGCCTCCATCGCCTCTGTCGAGGTTACGTCAGCCGCATAAGCGCGCGCATGGCCGCCTTTGGCTGTGATCTCATCAACTAACGGCTGAAGAGTATCAATGTGTCTTGAAATAAGAGCCAAATTGTGTCCGTCTGCGGCAAGAGCCTTTGCAAATTCACTGCAAAGAACACCCGACGCTCCGGTGATCACTATGTTTTTCATTTCCTTTTCCTCCATATGTGTTGTTCAATGTTATCAAATTTTGATTTGTCGAGGCGTTCGCCACGGTAAGAGCGAAGCAGTTTAAAAGTTTTTCCGTCGCTTTTTAAGTCGGATCGTAGCCATGTCGTTCTGTGTGCCAAGGAGTTGCA
>JAZUBI010000073.1:0-11011 GCA_045638385.1 Eubacteriales bacterium | reverse complement strand
AATCTATTTCACAAGAAATCCGACGCCATCAGCCACTAAACCGGCATTGAATGCGCTTGCATTCTCTTATCGAAACGAGCTTATAGACTCGTACTTATACATAGGCGCGGGACATTTTTTAGCGAACGTGCGCCGTTCGCTTTTTGGTGTTTCCCGTGATCCGTGTGTGTAAGTACGGGTCTTTTTTGTTTTCTCCCCCGCGCTTCGTGCCATCTTGGCGCGAGGTTGACCTCGGATCAGAGTGAGCCGAAGTGAGAAGTTACCACCCGAAAAACACGGCGGCAGTATCGTCGGATATATGAAAACTGCCCCCACAAATACATAACCGCCGACGAGAGAAAGGAGGTCGCGGAGGCGGTAGCAACGGATATACTCGTCCGTTGCGGAGGGAAACATTCGAGCCATAGGTGAGAATGTTGTCTACTTCGATACGGCAAATAAGGGACAAGCTGCGGGTGTGCTTGTGCCGAAATGAGCCGTAAGGTTGCAAGGATGCAGAGGCAATTAGGTTGGATTGCTTCTGCTCCGATGCAGCCTTTTAGGGAGTCCAGAGGGAACGGATGGCACACTCCTTGCATCGCAAGGTATAGTGTGTTACACCGTATAAACGCAGAGTAAATTTGCGGAGGCAAATTTGCTCCGCTTCGGTGAAGGTCTGCCGCCCCGCTTTATGGCGGCAGGGCTTCGACGAAAGCATAAGGCGTGATAACGCCGCAGCGTTTGTGCGGTGTACCCGCGTCCCCTCGCTTCTCCACACGCATCCATCAAAATACGACTAACAGGAGGAAACGCTTATAGCAGTACACGCGATTTTACGATTCAAGAAACACAAGGGCGGCACGATACTCAGTGCGCAGAAACACAATGAACGAGAGAAAGAAGCATACAAGTCCAACCCCGATATTGACCTTGAAAGGAGCAAGGATAATATCCATCTGAAACCACCCACACAGAAAAGCTATCGCAAGATAGTGAAGGAGCGCATAGCCGAGAGCGAATGTAAAACGGTTATCAAGAAGAATAGTGTGCTTCTTGTGGAAACGCTCATTACCGGCTCACCCGATCTGCTCCAACCGATGAGCCAAGATGAAATGCTTGCCTATATGAAACACGCCTACGGTTTTATGGCAGAACGAGTGGGAGAGCAAAACATCGTATCCGCCGTTATCCACCTCGACGAGAAAACACCTCATATGCACCTTTGCTTCGTGCCACTATCAGAGGACAACCGATTGACCGCTAAAGAGATCGTCGGCAACCAAGCGCGGCTATCGGAATATTGGCAAGACGGCTTCTACGAGCATATGCACGAAAAGTATGAGGTCATTGAGCGTGGGGAGTCTGCCAAGATCACTCACCGCAAGCACATCCCCGGATGGCTCTACAAAAAAGCCGAGCATCTTGACAAGATGTATTCCGAGGTTGAAGCCATACTCTCCAACATCGGTATGTTCAACGCCAAGGGTAAGTCCGAAGAAGCGTTGACGGTATTGCGCGAATGGGCGAAGGAGGGCGAATATTTCTCGTCCAAAGTCAAGGAAACCACCAAGCATATTGAGGGACTTGAACAAGAGGTGAAAACTCTTTCCGCAAAGGTTGACCGAGAAAGCTCCAAAGTGTTCGATCTGACACTTGAAAATAAACGGGCAAATCGTGAGATTGAGGAATACAAGACCGACGTATATCTTCTTGAACGGAAAGTGGAGCGTTACAAAAAGCTTGTAGACAAGATACCGCCCGAGATAATGACGCAGATCAAGGGCAGCCGCAAACGCGACGATGATTTTGGAGATAGATAAAGGAGGATATTGCTATGAAGAATAAGGATTACAAAACAATTCACATCATCACCCCCGAAACTGACGAGGAATATGATATGCTCCAAGAAATTCTGAGCGAGAGCCGAAAGCGATTTCCAATGCTTGAAGCAATGAGCAAAGAAGAACGCATTGAGTATTTCCGTAACGGATTATTCCCGCGAAAGCTGAATTTCGATTTGGATTTCGGTAGCACGGTCATTCACGTCAATACTCGCTTTGCCGAAAACTCCAAGGAAAACGTCATTGACCGTGTTCGCAGGGTGTCGGACAAAATAAATTAACAAAGTTACTCGAACTTTAGCGTTGTAAAGTGTTGAAATATTTTCTCGGATGTGGTATAATATAGGTGAACCTACAATTCATATCGCATCCGACCGAGGAAAGGAGAACTATGAATATTAAGTCGGATAAGATAACAGCCCTCTATTGCAGACTATCGCGTGACGATGAACTGCAAGGAGAGAGCAACTCAATAACAAACCAAAAATCTATACTTGAAAAATACGCAAAAGAAAATGGCTTCAGAAATACGAGGGTATTCGTGGATGACGGTTGGTCGGGAACGAACTTTGCTCGCCCTGCCTTTACGGAGATTATGGAGCTTGCGGAGGCGGGACAGATTGGAACGCTTATCGTAAAAGATCATTCCCGTCTTGGACGTAACCGCTTGGTTGTCGGGCAGCTCTTGGAGGAAGAATTTGACCGCCTCGGTGTTCGCTATATTGCCATTCTCGATAATATCGACACTGCAAAAGGACTCAGTGATTTTCTTCCCGTGCAGGATTGGTTCAATGAAATGCACGCCAAGAACACCTCTCAAAAGGTTCGCGAGGTATTCAAGCACAAAGGAGAGTCGGGTATTCCTCTGACTACGGTATTGCCTTACGGCTATATGAAAAATCCCGAAAATCCGAAGGAATGGATAATTGACGAGCCTGCCGCAGAGGTAGTTCGCAAGATATTCGCTCTTTGTGTGGAAGGCTTCGGACCGACGCAGATTGCAAAGAAGCTGACCGACGAGAAGATACCGACACCCACGGAGCATTGGATCAGCGTAGGGCGTAAATGTTCCGCCCCGCCCGCTGTTCCCGGAAGGTGGGTAGCAAGAACGGTTGCAGACCTCTTGGAGAAGCAGGAGTATGTGGGAGATACGGTCAATTTCCGTTATACTACCAAGTCTTTCAAGAACAAAACGAGGGTACACGTTCCCGAGGAAAATTGGAAGATATTTGAGAATACTCACCCTGCTATCGTTGACCGAGAAACCTTTGCTATCGTCAAGGAGCTTCGCCAACACAAGCGCAGACCTTCGCGTGGCGGAAACGTCAGTATGTTTTCAGGTCTTGTGTTCTGTAACGATTGCGGAGGAAAGCTCTATTATTGCACGGCAAAAAATCTTACGCACGAGCAAAATTCTTTCACCTGCTCAACCGCAAGACTGAACAAGGATAATTGCACCGCTCATTTTGTCAGAGAGGTGCACCTTGAACAAGCTGTCCTGCAAAGTATGCAACGTGTCTTTTGGTACGTGCAATGCTTTGAGAGAAAGTTTGCCGAGCAGATGCAAAGCCGTTCTATCGAGGAAAGCCGTAAGGAACTATCCAAGAAAAGACGGGAGCTTGAAAAGACCGAAAAGCGAATAGCCGAGCTTGACACACGTTTTATGCGTATTTACGAGGACAACCTATCGGGGAAATTGTCCGATGACCGCTTTGCTCAGATGTCACAAATGTATGAGGACGAACAGGCGGAAAAGAAAAAGCTTGCCGAAACACTTCGCATAGAGATCGAAGAGGGCAAGCAGCAAACGGATGATATTGAAAAGTTTATTGCCAAGGTCAAGAAGATAACCGAGGTCAAGGAACTTACTCCCGAACTTGTCCACGAGTTCGTTTCCAAAATCGTAGTCCACGCTCCATACCGCAAGGATAAGCGCAGACATCAGCAGATCGACGTGTATTATCACGGTGTCGGCATCGTCTATATCCCCACAGCCGAGGAGATAGAGGAAATGTTCGAGGAGCATTTGGAAGAAGTAAAATGGGAACGAGAACAAGAAGTTAATATAAAAGAGAAAACGGCATAACCAAAATCTCGGTTACACCGTATCTCTTTCTTAGAAAGGGCGCTCTTGGGCTATCCTACCTGCTTTATGGTAGGTAGCCCAAAGGCTTGCTTTTTGCATTATAAATATCACAATTCTCTTCTTCTGCGAACGATGCAGAGCGCGGACATCACGATCGCCATACCGCCGAGGCAGAGGGCGAGGGTGTCGAATGCATTGTCGCCGGTGTCGGGGGAAGGAGCGAATTCATCGGGATTGGTCAGCAGATCAATAATCTGCGAATCCTCGAGCATCCAGAGCGAATAACCCTTTGAAAATTTACACTCTACAGCCTTCTCTACCCTTTTATCACCCTCAATAAACTCGAAATAAACAAGCGCAGTGGCTTCTTTGTCGGTTGACTCCACTATCTTGATCCTCGTATCATCCGGATCATAAACAAACTGAATAGTCTCTTCACCATTTACGGTAACAATGTATTCGTCACCGACTTTTTCAGTACCAACCTTTTCGACAGTAGCTTTGCAGCCGGCAACCAATTTATCGACTGCGGAATCTTCGCAGTACTCCCAAATATAATATTTATCAATATCTTTTTTCAATGCGGCGATAGTGGGAAGCAGTATTTCTCTAACATCCGGGATCAATATACCGCCGCCCGAGGGATTCGGAGCGTCGGGATTTTTCGCGCGGTAATCCTCAAGATATACGTGCTCTGTTGCCAAAGCAAGGCTCAACTCTGACTCTGCAATTCTCCAACCGTTAGAGGTGTTTTCAAATCGACATTCAACAAGGTCAAAAGTATAAGCTCTCGGACCGTCGGCGAAGAAGAATTTTACAGATACATTCGCTTTTGCTGATTTTGAATCTCCCGAAATTATCTCAAATTCAACATTTTCCGCATCGGGGAACAGATATACTCCTCTATAAGATAAGTACACTGTATCTGCATATAAAGTACCCGCCTCATTTCTGTAAAACAAGGGTTTTAGGTCGTCCCACATGCCTTCAGAAGGTAATACGCGGTATGTCCACTTGTAAGCATAAGCCTTCGGGGCAGCCTCTTTGGTATAGATGGTTTCTACGTATTCGCACATTTTTTCATACGAACCGCCGGGCAGATTGTCTTCTATAACCTGCCAATAGTATTCCCAATCCCGATAATCTTCTCCATATTTAAGTACAATTTCATATTCATTCGAATTTTCGTGAATATGAGCATACCCGCCTCTTACGTTCCGGCAAAATTCATACGCCTTCACAATAAGCTCCTTCGCCTCGCTCTCGCTGATCGTTGCGGACTTTGCCGAAGTAAACGGTGCAAGTGCCGAAAAGGCGGCAAGACAGAATGTGAGTGCTAAAATGATTGATAAAAACTTTTTCATCGTTTTACCGTCCTTTCTTTGTGGTAAGTTCTGATTATAATTCTCTTTTTCTGCGTACAAGGCAAAGAACCGACATAACAATCGCCATACCGCCGAGGCAGACGGAGATTTTGTCAAACGCGTTGTCACCCGTTGCGGGTGCCTCGCCGACGGTGTATTCAAAATCATCAGCAGAGGTGATCATATCGATGAAGGGAGACTCAGCAACGTCCCACCGACCGTAAGCGTAAGGCTTCTCTAATTTACATTCAACGTATATAGGAATCCTCTTACCGTCCTTGATAAGCTCGCAGTAAACGCGCGCGGTTGCTTCTTTGTCGGTCGATTCGATAACCTTTACAACAGCGGTTTCGGGATCGT
The DNA here is from genome assembly GCA_045638385.1 of Eubacteriales bacterium. Classification (GTDB taxonomy): domain Bacteria; phylum Bacillota; class Clostridia; order Oscillospirales; family CAG-272; genus SVTX01. The sequence continues at coordinate 5,381 of JAZUBI010000073.1, read as the reverse complement.
AAGAGAAATTAACACTATCGGGTACAGCAACGTAGTCTACTCTGCCTTCGGTGATCCTTCTTTCAAAATCACGATCGGCATATGCGCGGTCAAAAAGCTTGTACGTTGATTCCGTCACGCTGAACTCCAGCGTCTCGTCTCCGTAATCAGTCCCGAGGTAAACAAGCTTATAATACTGCATCGTTTTCTTTTCGCCGCTGTCGGAAACTATCTCTTTTGAGATAGAAACAAAATCCTTACCGTTCTTCTGAGCATATTCGTAATAATCCTGCTTGTAACTATTCATGCCGGAAATTGCGCTCATAATCTCATCAACGGTATATTTTGCTTCGGCGGCAGCAAGCTTTAAGACCTCGGGATTGACTTTTTCGGGATTTGCTTCTCTGTAATCGTAAAGATAATTTATATCGTTTGCAAAAAGAATACTGAATTCCGATTCCGCAATTCTCCAGCCGTCCGGAGTATTCACAAACTTACATTCAACAGGGAAATAGTAAGCCGGTCTTGGTCCATCACCCCAATATGAATCAATTGTAATTATTGCGCTCGCTTCCGACGAGTCTCCGCGAATAACCGATATAAAATCGGGAACATCCGGGTCTAAACCGATATAGCAATATTCAAGAAAAAAATGAGCAAATACTTTTCCGTTTTCATCCACATAAAAATTCGGGACATCTATCGAATACCAACCGTTTTCGCCGCGCACAGAGGATCTCGCCACATTGTAAGCCTTTGATGCTATGTCCTCTACATAAGTCTCATTTGCAAGCTCGCATACCGCCGCATACGAGCCTCCCGGAAGTGCAGATTCGAGGACAGGACGATACGTAACATCAATATTATACTCGGGCAAATGCACTGTTCGGCGTTCTTCGGAATTGTGGTCAAAATATTTCTGATCATAGTAACCGTATCTGACCATCATAAGATCACGAGCTTTTACTACCAGCTCTTTTACTTCATTCTCGCTGATGGTATTGCTCTTTGCCGATGTCATCGGCGCCATTGCCGAAAAGGCGGCAAGGCAGAAGGTGAGTGCTAAAATGATTGAAAAAAACTTTTTCATTGTTTTACCGTCCTTTCTTGGTAAAAGTTAAAGTATCTCTCTTTTGCGGCGCACGAGGCAGAGCGCCGACATAATTATCGCTATACCACCAAGGCAGAGGGCGATGGTGTCCAATGCACGGTCGCCGGTCTTTGGTGCTTCGGCAACGGTATATTCAAACTCGTCGGCAGATGTGATCATATCGACGAAGGGAGATTCGGTTATGTACCACCTTGTATAAAATTTCTCAAATTTGCATTCAACCACTATCGGTATCATCTCGCCGTCCTTGATAAGGTAGCAGTAAACCAGCGCGGTCGCTTCCTTGTCGGTCGATTTGATAACCTTTACAACAGCGGTCTCGGGATCGTAAGCAAAATTGACCGTCTCGGGCGCGGCAATGTAATAGTCCCCGCCTTCCATGATCATTGTTGCAAAATCCTCATCGGCATATGCGCGCTCAAAAAGCTTATACGCCGATTCCGTTACATAGCACATTATCGTCTCTTCACTCTCGCCGTAACCGATTATCCATCCGAAGTGAATAAGCTTAAAATACTGTATTGTTTTCTTTTCACCCTTGTCCGTAATTATCTCTTTTGAGATAGAAACAAATTCCTCGCCGTTCGTCTGAGTATAATCATAATAATACTGCTTGTAACCATATATTAAGGAAATTGAGCTAATAAGCTGATCGACGATATATTTTGCTTCGACGTCAATAATCTCCAAAGCCTCGTCGCGCACTTTTTCGGAATTTTCTTCTCTGTAAGTATCGAGATAATTACTATCACTTGCCAAAAGAATGCTGTATTCGGATTCCGCAATCCTCCAACCGTCGGCGGTATTCACGAATTTGCACTCGACAGGAAAATAGTAATAAGGTCGGGGACCGTCTGACCAATATGATTTTATTGCAACGATCGCACTCGCGGCAGAAGAGTCGCCTTTTATGTTTTGAATAATATTCGGAATATCATCGTCAATAAAAATATATCCGTACTCAGGAAAATAATTTGCAAAAACTTTTCCGTTGTCATCAAGATAAAATCTCGAGTATTTTTCGATCGATCCGTCGGATTTTTGGTATATTTCCAAATTATAAGAATCCGATGCTATATCCTCCGAATATATCTGCTTCGCAATCTCGCACATTGCGGAATATGATCCGCCGGGGAGCTTGGCTTCATAGACCGGCAGATATGTCACGTTAAGGTCATATTCGGGATAATACACCTTGCGGCGGTCTCCCGATTTATGATCCACAATATCTTCGTTATATCCTTCTACTCTGGCGTCATAGAAGAAATCCATAGCTTGTTCTACCAATTCTTTAGCTTCCTTCTTGTCGATCGTTGCGGATTTAGCCGCAACCGTCGGCGCAAATGCCGAAAAGGCGGCAAAGCAGAATGTGAGCGCTAAAATGAATGACAAAAACTTTTTCATCGTTTTACCGTCCTTTCTTGGTACAGGTTAAAGTATCTCTCTTTTGCGGCGCACGAGGCAGAGCGCGGACATCACGATCGCCATTCCGCTGAGACAGAGGACGATGGTATTGTATGCCGCGTCACCGGTTGCGGGGGCTTCGCCGACGGTGTATTCAAATTCGTCGGCAGAGGTAAGCATATCGACGAAGGGGGAATCGGAAACATACCACCGTGAATATCCTTTCTCAAATTTGCATTCAACGTATATCGGAATAGTTTTTCCTTTCTCTTTGAGTTCACAATAAACAAGTGCCGTGGCTTCTTTATCGGTGGATTCAATAACCCGAACAACTACTTCGTTGGGGTCATACACGTATGAAAGGGCATCGATTCCCTCAATAACTGCAACATATTTCGTGTCCCCTTCGGTAATAAACATATCAAACTCATTGTCGTGATATGCTTTGGTTAAAAACTCCTCGTATAATTCATCGGTTAAATATGCCCAAGCAAAGTTGTCTATTCCAAATCCATTAATCTCTGTATATTCAACGTATCTCATCGTGCGCTTTGAGCCGTCAGAGGCTGTGATTTCTTTTACGATTTCATTAATTTCTTTCTGCTCACGATCTACATAATCAACGTATCTTTTATAGTAATCGCAATACACATCTACTATTAACTCCATCACAAAATAGTCAACAATATACTTCGCCTCGGCGTCAATGAGCTTCAGAACCTCGGGATTAACTTTTTCGGGGTTAGCCTTGCGGTATTCATCAAGTACGGTTTTGGACGAAGCCAAAAGCACGCTTAATTCAGATTCTGCGATCCGCCAACCGTCGGACGTATTTTCAAATTTGCATTCAACTGCCTCACAATAATAGGATCGCGGACCGTCTGCCCAATAAAACTCGGTAGATACTATCGCTGTCGCGGTTTCGAAATCGCCCGAAAGTATCTTTAAGTAGATCTTGCCCTCGCCTCGATTGTTCGAGTATGCACGACTCGGTATACTTATGTGTATATAGCAAGGCGCATAATCGCTGTGCCCGTGTCCGTAAACCTTTCCGTTTTCGGCAACGTGATACATCGGCAAATCGTAACCTGCCACCGAACACCAATAAGCCCGCTCTGCAATTTCCGCGGTATAAATATCTTTCGCTGTCTCACACATTGCAGAATATGATCCGCCGGGGAGCTTTGACTCATATACCGGTCTGTAGGTCAGCATCCTGTCTATCCGGGAAACGTAAATCTCACAAACGTCTTCGGATTTGTAATCAACAAGTTTATCATTCCAATCACCAACTCTGGCATCACAGCAAAATTGATAAGCCTTCTCCACCAATTCCTTAGCTTCACTCTCGCTGATCGTGGCGGATTTCGCCGAGGTCAGTGGGGCAATTGCACTCAAGGCAGCCAATACAAAGGCGAGGACGAGGGTTACGGATAACAATTTTTTCATAGACTTTACCTCCTTTTCGGTTGTCCCTTCACTTATATAGACACAAAACGACCCGATTTAGTTTCATATTTTTCAAAAGTTTTTTCTATTTCTCCAATTTTATTTTACCATAAACAAAAAAGCAAGTCAAGAAAGTTTCATTCCTGACTTGCAATTTTGTGTTATTGCACAATTTTTATTATTTGGTTTTGGTTATGATAAACAAACAATTATCATTCTACCGTCGGTGCATAAACAAAGCTCCAGACTCTCCACTCGCCTTTATAAAGCACCTGCAGAACGCTGATGCTTCCTGTGAGGGTGTCGGTCTGCGCTATGCCGTCAACGGTTCTCGTGCGCGTTACGATGAACTCGACTCGGCAGGAGAGGCTGTTTTTCGTATATGCAACGAGATCTACGGTCTTTTTGTCGCCAATGACAAAACTGTCGTACTTCGGCATCAGGTTAACGTCGCGGTAGGATTCCATAACGCCGACGTAGCCCGCTGTGCCCTCGATCATCTGCGCCTTGAGCGCGTTATAGTTATCGTTGAAGGTCTTTTCGTTAGCGGGATCGTTCCAAGCTCCGCCGCCGCAGATATATGCAATATAGCTTTCGGCAAACTTTTCAGCCGCCGCTATGCGCTCGGCATCGAAAACGTCGCCCGAGCTGTAATCGAAATCACATCTGACCTCGTAGCCCTGAACGCTCTTGCCCGCAAGGGGAAGATCTTCGCCTTTGAATTTAGCGGTCACATTCGGCTCAGCAAGGTAACCCGTGATGATGTATTTATCAAAATCGGGGACCGCGCCGTCGATCACGCCAAGCTCCGATACCTCGTATCTGCCCAGCGCGGTAAAGCCGTAGGCAATATCCTCGGCACTCGCTACGTCCTGAAGACGGGCATCCTGCGAGATCGCCTTTCCGTTGACGAAAAGCTCTGCGCCGGCGGGAACAAGTACGGTTACGGTATACTTGCACTCTGCGGGAGTGTCAAATTTATAATTGCCGCCCTCACTCGAAAGGAGCGCGACCGAAGTGTCGCCGATCTTCGCCTCGACCTCGACCTCGCCAAAGAGGTTATCGACAGTCCATACGCTGAGGCGCGGGAGCGTGCCCGTGCCGCCGTCGTCGAGCTGTCCGAGCTCGCCATCGACCTCCTCGCGGCTCGCCAATTCCTCGGTAAGCTTGATGCCGCTGACGTATGCGTCAACGCCGACGGGGAGAGTTACGGTGATCGAATGAGTTGCGTTTTCGGGGTAATAGAAGAAGAATTCGTGCTCGCCGCTCTGTCTGAAGCCAAGCACTTCGCCGTCAATCGTTGCCGAAACAGCGGGGAGGAAATAAATATCGTCAAATACGTAAACGTCACAGGGTGCGACTTCGTGTCCCTCCTCAAAGATCGATATCGCGGGGTAAGACACGGTGTATTTTTCCTTCATTTCGGTAGTGATCACCG
>JAZUBI010000072.1:0-34711 GCA_045638385.1 Eubacteriales bacterium | reverse complement strand
ACATACACAAAAACGGAAAATAATTAACAATAGGAACAAAAAATGATAGATTTGCTTGATCTGCATAAGCAGTTTATACTTACACATATAAAAGAAGGAGACGTTGTAGTCGATTTTACAATGGGTAACGGACACGACACCGAGTTTTTGTCCAAAACCGTGGGTGAGAGTGGACACGTTTACGCCTTTGACATTCAACAGTCGGCGGTTGACTCCACCGCAAAAAATCTCAAGGCCGCAGGCTGCCCCGACAACTATACGCTCATTTGCGACTCGCATCACAACGTGAAAAATTACGTCAAGGAGCCCATAAAGGCGGGAATGTTCAATCTCGGCTGGCTTCCGGGCGGCGATAAGACTATCACCACGATGCGCGAGACCACGATGCCTGCCATAGAGGCGGCCATTGATCTTTTGGACAGCGACGGAATACTTAATATTGCCGTTTATCCCGGTCATCCCGAGGGAGATCTTGAGGGCAAGATGCTTGAGGACTATTTTGAGACTCTTAGCCGCTTTAAGGTCTGTGTTACAAAGGTAAAGATCGTGAACAGCGCGACCTCGCCCTACTTTTTCATGATCGAAACAAAGAAGAAAAAATAAGCACGGAGAATTTTATGAAAAAAAGGATCGTCTCGCTTTTTTTAGCACTTTTGTCGCTCGCGGCGCTTGTGTCGCTTGCCGCATGCAAGAAAAAGGAGGAGAATTGGAAGGATAATATGTATCTTGTTTTAGTAAACAAGTCGAATACGCTAAGCAGCGACTACGCACCCGAAAATCTCGTTACGCTTGATTCGGGATATACTACCGAGGGAAAGAATATCGAGCTTGAAGGTGCGACTGCAAACGCAGTAAAGCGCATGATAGATGCGATGAGAGCGGACGGAATAACAAACGTTACGGTCACAAGCGGATACAGGACGTATCAGTATCAAAAAACTTTGTTTGACAGATATTGCGCAGAGGAAAAGGCGGCGCATCCCACCTGGAGTGACAAGAAGGTGCAGGATTACGTGCTCACCTACTCGGCTTATCCCGGAACGAGCGAGCATCAGAGCGGTCTTTGCCTTGACTTTATCACCACGGAGATGGCGGGTCTTTGGAATTACGGAAGCGAGACACCTGACAATCCCTATGATAAGGGATTTGCCGAGACTGCCGCTTACGAGTGGCTTTTAAAGCATGCGCACGAGTACGGATTTATTCTCCGTTATCCCGAGAATAAGACGGGTATTACGGGTTATTCCTATGAGTCCTGGCACTATCGCTACGTTGGAGTTGATCACGCGACAAAGATCAAAAACGGCGGCTTGACGCTTGAGGAATACTTGGCACAATGATGAAAAAAATAATTGTGATTGGCTGCTCGGGCAGCGGAAAGAGCGTGTTTTCACGCTCTTTTGCATCGGTTACGAATATTCCGCTTTATCATCTTGATAACATATGGTGGCGCGAGGACGGCACGAATATTGAAAGAGAAGAGTTTGACGAGAGGCTCTCGGAGATACTCAAGGAAGACGAGTGGATAATCGACGGAAACTACAAGCGCACCATGGAGATGAGAATGGCGGCGTGTGATACGGTGATTTTCTTTGATCTGCCGCTTGAGGTGTGCATTGAAGGGATCAAGGCGAGAAAGGGAAAGCCGAGACCCGATATGCCCTGGAAGGGGGCGGGAGACAGTGATGATCCTGAATTTATGGCATTTGTGACGGGATTTGATCAGAACGTACGCCCCGGAATAATCGAGCTATTCGAAAAATACAGCGATAAGGATATAAGGATATTTAAAAGCCGAGAGGAGTCCGAGGCTTTTTTAAAAGAATTTAAATAGTAGAAAACAGCCCATCGGTCAGATGGGCTGTTTTGTTGTTTTTTTTACTTGTTATCGGGCTCGGAGTCGTTTTCCTTTGACTCGTCTGCTTCTTCTGCCTCGGCGTCCTCGGCGGGAGCGGTCTCGTCGGGGAGCTGTACGTCAATATAGCCCTGCGCTGTGCCGTTTGCCTCGGCCTCGGCTTCCTCGCGCTCAAGTCTTTCTGCTTCAGCTTCAAGTCTTGCGCGTGCCTCCTCCTTGCGGATGCGAGCCGCGTTTGCTTCCTCGCTTATGCGTCTCTTTTCCTCGGCGATGGCCTCGATCTCCTCCATTACGGGGAATTCGCTTTCCATGATCGCCTTGAACTGATCGCCGTCCATTACCTCGTTCTTAACAAGGAACTGTGCGATGAAGTGGAGCTTGTGGATGTCGTTTGTGAGTATTTCCTTGGACTTTTCGTAAGCCGCGGATATTACCTCGTGGATCTCGCTGTCGATCTTTGCCGCGATCTCCTCGGAGTAGTCCTGAGAGGATGAGAAGTCACGTCCGAGGAAGACCTCGCTCTGGTCTGTTCCGAAGGAACGGGGACCGAGGATGTCACTCATTCCGAGTCTTGTTATCATCTTCTTGGCGATCTTGGTGGCTCTTTCAATATCGTTTGATGCGCCGCCCGAAACGTCGCCGTTTACAATTTCCTCTGCGGCACGTCCGCCAAGGAGCATTGAGATCTGATTCTTAAGCTCGCTCTTGTATTCGCTGTACTTATCCTCCTTAGGCGGATTCAAGGTATAGCCGAGCGCGCGGCCCGAGGGGATGATGGATATCTGCTGAACCGGGTCGAGATCGAGGTGGTAAGCCACCATTGCGTGACCTGCCTCGTGGTAAGCGGTGTTCTTCTTTTCGGATTCCTTCATGACTCTTGCCTTCTTCTTGGGGCCTGCGATCACGCGGATATACGCGTCGTTTACGTCGTCCATTCCGATAAGGCTCTTTCCGCGTCTTGTGGCGAGAAGCGCCGCCTCGTTAAGAAGGTTTGCAATGTCAGCTCCTGTAAAGCCGACGGTCATTCTTGCGATCTCCATGAAGTCTACGCTTGATTCAAGGGGCTTGTTGCGAGAGTGTACCTTGAGTATCTCTACGCGTCCGTTGATATCGGGGTAATTTACTGTTATCTGACGGTCAAAGCGTCCGGGACGGAGAAGCGCGGGGTCGAGGATGTCGGGGCGGTTTGTTGCAGCTATTACGATTATTCCGTCGTGCGATCCGAATCCGTCCATCTCAACGAGAAGCTGGTTGAGGGTCTGCTCACGCTCGTCGTGTCCGCCGCCGAGACCTGCGCCTCTGTGACGTCCGACCGCGTCTATTTCGTCTATGAATATGATAGATGCGGGGGATTTTCTTGCGGTATCAAAGAGGTCGCGCACACGCGAGGCTCCGACACCAACGTACATCTCAACGAAATCAGATCCCGAGATGGAGAAGAAGGGAACGCCCGCCTCTCCTGCAACTGCCTTTGCAAGGAGTGTTTTACCCGTGCCGGGAGGGCCCATCAGCAATACGCCGTGGGGTATTTTTGCTCCGAGCTTTGCAAAGCGGGAGGGATCCTTAAGGAACTCTACTACCTCTTCAAGCTCTTCCTTTTCCTCGTCTGCGCCTGCCACGTCGGCAAATGTAACCTTATCCTTGGACTGGGCGTCTGCCATCTTGGCTCTCGCCTTGCTGAATCCGCCCATCTTGCCGGCTCCGCCGCCACCCGAGATCTGTCTTGTCATAATGATATACATTACGATAAGCGCGACCACGATGAGGATCATAGGGAGATAGGAGAGCCATGCCGCGTATTCTGTCGGTGCTACGTATTCGCCCTTAAGAACGTGATTATCGGCTACTGTATTTCCGTTTTCATCTACGGTAGGTGTGGGGGTCATCTGCTCGGTGATAAGCTCGCCGAGGTCGTTGTGGAATATAGTAAGGCTTGCAAGGCGGTATTCAACGTATACCTCCGAGCCGTCCTTATTCTGTCCCGTCTTATACTGCGCATAGGGGCTTTCTGCGTCAAAGGTCATTGTGAGGACGTTATTCTTGTCTATCTCAAATGCCTTGACCTGTTCTGCCTTGAATGCCGCTACTACGTCCGAGTATCTCATCTTCGCTGAAGCATTGTTCTGGAAGAGGAGAGCACAGACGACTATAACTGCCACTATCAAGATAAGATAGATTAGTATGTGCTTTGACTTTTTCTTTTTCATTTATTTCCTCCGGTTAAAACTGTTACTGACAACTTGTATTATTATATGCCGAAAAAGCTTCGGATAAATTACACTTTGAAATATTGCGCGGATATTTTATATTGTAGCTGAAATATGTTACGAATCGGTGAGGATATTATCACCTTTATGTGAATTTCAGGAGTATATTTCTCGCTTAAGTATGCCTATAACGGGCAAGTTTCTGTATTTCTCGTCGTAATCGAGTCCGTATCCGACCACAAATTCGTCGGGGATCGTGCGTCCGCAGAAATCGGGTACAAACTCTACCTCGCGGCGAGAGGGCTTGTCGAGCAGTGTGCAGGTCTTGACGTTGCTTGCATTTCTGTTCTGAAGAAGCTTTGTAAGTCTTGAAAGCGTTCTTCCGCTGTCAACTATATCCTCGATTATGAGGATGTTGTAATTTTCAAGGTGCTCGCGGTTAAGGTCGAGGTGTATTTTGATCTCTCCCGAGTTTTTGGTTCCCGCACCGTAGGACGAGACCTTCATAAACTCTATTTCAAGCGGCATATCGATCTCTCTTATGAGGTCTGCCGCGAAAATGAGGGAGCCCTTGAGTATAATGACTGCGATGAGGGGCTTGTCAGAGCCTCTATATTCCTCTGTTATCTTGGCTCCGAGCTCTGCAACTGTACTTTTGAGCTCCTCTTCGCCCAAAAGTATGCTTTCAACGTCTTTTAACATTTTTTGCCTCCGATGGTTTTTTATAGATGCTTAGGGTACAATTTGCGGCTTTTGCGCAAATTGGCTTTACTGTGTCGCTGACAGCGCACAACGGCGCGTAGATTATGCCTTGATCGCATGCCAGAAGCGGTAGAAAATCACGGTCATAGAGCGGCACCTTTTTATCGCACATAAGCTTTTTTATTTTTTTATTCACGCCGCCGTCAAGTATACAGTCTCCCGACGATCTGTTTTTTGCAAACAGCTCTTTTTGGGGATCAAGCGACAGATAGGCGGTTGCGTATTCGGTGTATTCGCCCGGAATACTTGGTTTATCGGTGTCTTGGAAGGACACAAGGACTGCAAAATCCGTGTTTTCGATGATGTTCAGCCCCGAAATCAGCCTTTTGCAATACATTTGAGCCGTGGCTTGCGAATTTCGCCTTTCCTCACCGAAAATAAGCCTTCCGTCGACTATGCTTGCCTGCTTTTTGTCGGGCAGGGAGACCGATGCGCCGTTTCTCTCGCTTTTGAGAAGTGAGATCAGCGATTCGATGTGTATTTTCTCAAGCGATGCTTGTGAGATCTCGGCAAACGCAAGCAAAAGTACTCTTTTGACGAGTGCAGGGTGGAGGGCGGTGAGATTTTTGACCTCAAGCGCGCCGTCTCCGCCTAAAAATCGCTTTGCCTCGCTGAAAATGAAATCAGAGTCCTCCGCACAGCTTTCCGAAAGCCTTTGGGCGCTTTTTTTCGCCTGCGGGAGAATTTCACAGAGAATTGGGACTATTTTGTGCCTTATCGCATTGCGCGTATAATCGGATTCGAGATTCGTGCTGTCGGTGACAAAGCTTACGCCGTTTTGCTCGCAATAGGCGATTATCTCGCTTTTCTCCGCCTTGATAAGGGGGCGGATGACCTGCATTTTTTCGTGTCCGAGCTCTCTTGATTTCGGAATTCCGATCATTCCGTCTATTCCGCATCCGCGGGCAAGGTTGAAGAGCTGTGTCTCGATATTATCGTCCGAGTTATGCGCCGTTGCGAGAAATCTTACGCCCTCGCTCTCCATAATACTCTCAAAGAATGAATACCGAGCATCTCTTGCCTCTGTTTCAAGTGATCTGCCCGAGGCCGCGGCAAGCGCGGGGACATCGATCCGCTTTACAAAAAGCCTGACTCCGAGAGAGTCGCAAAGCTCCTTGCAAAAAAGCTCGTCTCTGTCTGCCTCAAAATTGTATTCCTCGCCTCTGATCCCGTGGTTTACGTGCGCCGCCAAAATGCTCCCGCCATGCTTTTTTGCATATTCGACGAGCAAATGGAGGAGAGCAGACGAATCGGCTCCGCCCGAAAGTGCAACGAGTATAGGCTCTCCGAGCGGCACTCCAAGAAGAGAGGGCTCGGTGAAATTGATTGGTTTTTCTGACATTGTGTTCTCCTTATGAGAGAATGCTTTTAGTGAGGTGTGTTTTCCTCAAGCGCTATATCTCTGAACTTGGTATAGCGTCCCGTCCAGCCGACCTTTACTGTGTCTGTTGAGCCGTGACGGTTCTTTGCGATGATGATCTCCGCAACGTTCTGCTCTGCGTCTGAGGCTACTGTATCGCCCTCGGCGTTCTTATAATACTCGTCGCGGTAGAGGAAGATGATAACGTCTGCGTCCTGCTCGATAGATCCCGATTCACGGAGGTCACTGGGCATGGGGCGCTTATTCGTTCTGCCCTCGGTGGTACGCGAAAGCTGTGAGCAGCAGATAACGGGGACGTTGAGCTCCTTTGCCATTATCTTGAGCGCACGGGACATTTCACTGACCTCCTGCGTTCTGTTCTCGATTCTCTTATCCGACTGCATGAGCTGGAGATAGTCGATCACGACAAGTCCGAGATTGCTGATTCTCTGGAGCTTTGCCTTCATTGCAGATACCGTGATGCCGGGGGTATCGTCGATGAGTATGTTGCATCCGGAAAGTGAGGCGGTCGCCTGCGCGATGTGATCCCACTGCTCGGGCTTGAGCTCGCCCGTGCGGAGAGAATAGCTGTCTACGAGCGCTTCGCTCGAGATAACACGGCTTACAAGCTGCTCTGCGGACATTTCGAGAGAGAATATCGCAACAGCCTTGCCGGTTGCCTTTGCTACGTTTGTTCCTATGTTAAGACAGAATGAGGTCTTACCCATACCCGGACGTGCTCCGACGATAACGAGGTCGGAGTTACCCATTCCCGCAAGCACTCTGTCGAGCGAGCGGAAGCCTGTTGAGGTTCCCTTTGAGGAGCTCGGGTCGGTCACGAGCTGCTTGAGGTGCGCGTAAACGTCGCGAATGACCTCTCTTATGTGTCTGAAATTCTTTGATTCGCGTCCTTGCGTGATCGCATAGAGACGGTTCTGAGCGGTTTCGAGTATACTTGTTACCTCGTCCTGCTCGGAATATGCAACGTCCGAAACCTCGTCGCACATTTTTATAAGCTGGCGGAGCACGCTCTTATCCTTTACGATCTTTGCGTAATCCTTTACGTTGAGTGAGTTCGGAACGGTCTGCGCGATGACCTTTATGTAATCCTCACCGCCCGATTTCGAGTACACGCCCTTTTTGACCAGCTCGTCGATAAGGGTCACGACGTCTATTTGGTTGTTCGTGAGAAAGAGCGAGTGCATCGCGAGATATATCTGCTTGTGCTCCTCGAGGTAAAAATCCTCGGAGGAGATCACGTCGGCTACCTGATTTATCGACGAGGGGTCGATAAGGATAGAGCCGAGCAGGGATTGCTCCGCTATTGCCGAAAAGGGCAATTTTCTGATTATATCTTCTGCCATATCCTTTTATTTTCCTTCCGATACCGTGACCTTAAGCTTTGCGCTGATCTCGGGATATACCTTTACCTCTATTTCGTAGGTTCCGTATGCCTTGATGTTGTCCTTGAGAACTATCTTGCGCTTATCGATCTCGACCTTGTGCTGTTGCATGAGCTTTTCCGCGATCTCCTTTGAGGTGATCGAGCCGTAAAGACGGCCGTCTCCGCCCGATGAAGCGGTGATGCTTACGGTGAGGGTTGCGAGCTTGTCCGCAAGCGCCTTTGCCGCCGCCTTTTCCTCCTTGAGCTTGAACTGTCTTGCTTCCTCCTTGCTCTTTGCCTCGCTCATTACCTTTGCGTCTGCGATCACCGCAAGCTTTTTGGGGAAGAGAAAGTTGCGTGCGTATCCGTCCGAAACCTCTACTATCTGATCTTTTTTGCCTTGACCCTTAACGTCGGCTAAAAGTAATACCTTCATGTTGTTTTCTCCGTTTCTTTATATTGTGTGTTGTATTTTCGCTTGTCGGTGATCAGTTATTGTGACCCAACTCGAAATAATCGTCTATCGCGCCCTTGAGCATTTCACAGCTCTTTGTCAGGCTGCCGTTCTTGATCTGCGCGCCCGCAATATCAAAATGTCCGCCTCCCTTAAGGCTTTCAAGGATAAGCTGTACGTTGACCTCGCCCTTAGAGCGGCCCGATATGATAACGTCGTTATCTATCTTGATAAGCGCAAAGGATGCCTTTACGCCCTTGATCGAAAGCAGGTTGTCTGCAACCTTTGCCGCAATTACTCTGTCTTGAGGCTTGGATTCACCCTCAAGTGTCATCCAGGTTATTGCGATGTCATCTCTGTATATTCTTGCCTTTGACTCAAATTCGCCTGTCAGCATGATCTCGTCTATGCTCTCGTTGAAGAACTCTCTTACAACGTTGGTGTGCGCGCCGCGCGTGTAGAGATAATGCGTTATTTCAAAGGTCTGTGCGCCTGCGTTTCTGGTAAAGTTCTTGGTGTCGAGCATTATTCCCGACAAAAGCACCTCTGCCTCCTCCTTGTGGAGTGTGTCGGCATAGCGGCTGTGCATCAGTATTTCGGAGACGATCTCGCTGGCTGATGACTTGGTAGCCTCAATATACTGCAGGAAGGGCTCAAAGCTCAATGCGTCCGCCATACGGTGATGGTCTATGATCGCTACGTTATGAACAAATCCCGCAAGCTCGGGAGCCTCAAAGATATGTGAATTATTCACGTCGCAGATGATGAGCACCGTGTCCGCGGAGACAAGATCCTTTGCAACTGCGCGCTCGATGAACATATCGTCATATATTTTAAGGGGTGCGAGCTGTGTAGCGCAGGTTATAAAGCTGTCGGAGCGCTTGTTCACTATTATGTTGACCGGTATTTCGGGAGCATTTTCGCTCTCGGCGCGCTTTTCCTCGATTACAGACATGGCAAATCTTGCCGCGCCGATACATGAGCCTATCGAGTCGAAATCGGGATTGGCGTGTCCCATAATGAGCACGTTTGATGCCTCGCGTATCTTCGAGATGAGAAGATCGCCGCTGACACGGGATACTATGGTCGTGTTGTTTTCGATTGTCTTATGCGTTCCGCCGAAGAAGATGTAGCCCGAGGAGTCCTCGCGCTTTACCGCTACCTGGTTTCCTCCGCGCTGAATTGCCATATGGAGCGCGTTGCGCGCGTTTCTCTCCTTTTCCTCAAAGGTGTCTCCTATTGCGGAGATGCCCATTGAGACGGTGACGGGGAAGCTGTTATCGCCTATCTTTAGCGACATGATCTGCTTTTGAACGTCAAACTCGTTTTTTATCTGCTTTTGAAGCTCCTCCTGCGAAAAGCCTGCGATGTAGTTGTCTCTTGAATGCTCGCGAATGAATCCGTGCATATCTGAGACCCATGCGCGGAGGATGTTCTCTGCCTCTGCGGATGCGGCGCGGTGGTCCGCTCTTACATACTGGGCGAGCTCCTGAAGGTTGTCGAGCTGGATATATGCTACGACGGGAGATTCAGCCTCGTACTTTTCACGCAACAAGAGGTAGTCGTTGACGTCGCGGAAAACGATGAAATAGTAGTTATCGTTTTCGTGCTTGAATACATAAGATACGGTTTCGTAGCGGCGTCCGTCGGCGAGATCTGTAATAAGATTGGCGTGAAGATCCGAATCGTCGGGATGATCCAGGATCGTCTCTGTAAGATAGAGGTCGCGGTTCTTGGCATGGCGCGTGATGGCCTTGAATTCTACTTTGTTGCAAAACGATTCGATATTTATACCGCTCGTTGCTCTCTGGAGGCCGAGGATGTCCTGAAGCGCACCGTTGATTATCATTGCCTTTCCCGATGAATCGGTGATCGCATAGGGGAGGTCGATGACGTCGCGGAACATATCGTATATCTCGGTCTCAAAGCGTCTTGCCTCAAGCCTTGCTTTTTTCAATTTGTGGTTTCTGATAGCGTAGATAAGGCATATCACGCCTGCGGAGCAGAGGTATATCGGGAGCGCGGCATACTGTATGCCGCGAATCATTTGCGCGTTCTTGTCGGCGAGCACGTACCGCCCGATCAATATCAGGGCGAAGAGCGCGACTGCCTCGCAGACGGCAAATATCATGGGAGCTGAGAGATCGGCGTAATATCTTTCCTGACGTCTCGTCTCCGCGTGGTCCGAGAGCCTTGTCTTTTTTTGCTTTTTACTCATTGATCTTCTCCTTTTTTAGCGTAGTGATCCTTCGCCCAGGAATCTGTGTGGACGAAGATTATATAGAATGCGCCGATAAGCGCGAGTATTGTCAAAAATGATGCGGAAAGCGAATTTGCTATTATTATGATCGCGATCCAGATAATGAGCGCGAGAAAGCCGAGCTTTCTTGGCAGTCTTAGCAATGCCCTGAATCCTATGGAAATAAGCGCGGGGAAGAGGATGAGGGATATGTTGAGCGAGACTATGCCAACGAAGGAGGTGGTGTTAGATGCGCTTGTTGTGAATGAAAGCAGATGCGCCGCGAGGAATAAGAGTGCGGACGTGCAGGATACTATGATCGGATCCTCTGCCATGGGCAAAAGCTCGTCCTTTTCGTATGTCTTGAAGAGCGAGAGCTCTACCTTTTGCGCGAAAAATCCGATTGCTATCGCACAGATAAAGGCAATGGAGGGGAGAAGGTTGACGGTCAGCACCGCAACGTCGTCGGTCAGAAGAGTGAGCGCGTCTGCAACTCCTGTCGCCTCGGCGTTCTTTATCGCTGCATCAAAGAGAGAATTGATCGCGCCGCGCAGGTATTCTGCCGAGTCTCTGATGATCTCTATATTCAACGTGTTATTCTGCCCGTAAATATATGCCAGAGCGACCGCCGCCATCAAGACAGCTCCGACCGTTGCAAAAAGGGCTATTGAATGAGTCCTTGACATTTTTCTGCGAGCTCCCAGTCCCATTGCAAGAGCGGGGATGAGGTGGAGCGTCGAGAGGAAGGAGAGCGTTAGATCGTCCGTAATAAGGTATGTCAGAGTTATTGGGAGCAGTGGCGTGACCGAAAGGAAAAATATATGCGTTTTGTTTGCCGCCGCCAATGCTGCCGCGAAGAGACCGCAGGAGAAAATGATTCCGACGGCGATCGCTATAAGGGTAGGCCCTCCGAAATAAGAAATTGCGAATGTGAAGGTGAGTGAAACGATGAAGATTCCCATTATGCGCTGTGAGTTGAGAATGACCAGAACGGCGCATAATGCGCATGCCGCCCAGCAAAATCCCGTGGCATACTGCGAGCCGCTGAGCACGAGCGGAAGGGGCATGGAGAGGAGGAGAACTGCCAGCGACATTACAGCGTAAAGCACGAGGTCGTTATCGCTTTTTTGCTTCAAAATATTCGATTTTGACTTTGAACTGCCCGAAAAGCGGTTTTCGTTGCCTGTATTTTGCACGAGCCTTCCTCCTTTCTTTTTTTTGATGGGTATATCTTCCCATATTAAATCATTATAATATTATATCATAGCACTCGCGTTTTGTAAACAGATTTGCGCATTTTTTTGAAAAAAATCGCTCATTTTTTTACATTCAAAATAAAATAGCAAAAAAATTTGAAAAAAACACAAAAAATTTTAAAAAACTATTGCATTTTTTGAAAGAGTGTGTTACAATAGGTTAGAATCAATAGTGAGATCGTGAGTGGGTTGAGAAATCCACTCATAAATTTTGTAAAGAGAGATTTTTGTTATGAAGAATAATTCAGGAAAAAATATTGCCTCCACGGTGCGTGAGCTCGTTGCTCCCGTAGCCGAGGAAATGGGCTATTACATCTGGGACGTTGAGTTCGTTAAGGAGGGCGCTGACAAATATCTGCGCATTACCCTTGACAACGAGGAGGGAATCAATATCAACGATTGCGAGAGGTTTCATCGCGCGATAGATCCCGTGCTTGACGAGGCTGATCCCATCAGCGAGTCCTACGTTCTTGAGGTCTCCTCTCCCGGAATAGAGAGAGAGCTTAAATACCCCGAGCATATTGATGCTTGCGAGGGATGGGACGTTGAGGTAAAGCTTTATGCTCCCAAGAACGGAACAAAGCAGTTTCGCGGCGTGCTCCTCGGATATGATGAGGACGGTTGCATCGCGATAGAGGCGGGCGAGGATAAGATCGCCTTCAAGCCCGAGGAGGTCGCTAAAATATCGACCTACTTCGATTTTTCAAATCAGTAAGAATTTTAAACACATATACCGATTATTGAAAGGATTTTTTCAAAATGAACAAGGAATTATTTGTTGCGCTTCAGCTTCTTGAAAAGGAAAAAGGAATTCCCCAGGCTTACATGATGGAGAAGGTTGAGGCGGCTCTCGTATCGGCTCTTAAAAAGGAATACGGAAGTAATACCAACGTGCGTGTGAACATTGACCCCGTAAAGGAGGACATCAAGGTTTACGTGCAGAAGGAGGTCGTTGAGGTCGTTGAGGATCCCACGACTCAGATCTCTCTCGCTGACGCAAAGGCGCTCAGCAAGAGAAACGCGCTTGGCAAGATAGTTGAGTTCGAGGTGAAGACCAAGACTCTCCGCCGTCTTTCCGCAGGTGCGGCTAAGTCGATACTTATTCAGGGCATCCGCGAGGGTGAGCACAAGGCTATGCAGGAGGCTTATGAGTCAAAGCGCGAGGAGATCATCACCGCGACTGTTGATAAGGTAGACTACGAGACCGGAGCTATCGTACTCAATACCGGAACGGGAAGAGCTGTTCTCCCCAAGTCCGAGCAGATCCCCGGCGAGAGCTTCTGTGTAGGTGACAAGATAAAGGTGTTCATTCAGGAGGTAAACAAGGAGCTTCGCGGCCCTCTTGTTACTCTTTCAAGAGTTCATCCCGGATTCGTTCGCCGTATGTTCGAGCTTGAGATCCCCGAGATCCCCGACGGCGTTGTCGTTATCAAGGGCGTTTCCCGTGAGGCGGGATCGAGAACAAAGATCTCCGTTTACTCAAGAGACGAGGGCGTTGATGCCGTTGGAGCTTGCATAGGCTCTCACGGAATGAGAATCGAGGCTATACTCTCCGAGCTTTGCGGCGAGAAGATAGACATTATTGAGTACAGCGAGTCTCCCGAGGAGTACGTTGCGGCGGCGCTTTCCCCTGCAACCGTGCTTGGAGTTGAGATGGACGGCGAGAGATTCTGCCGAGTAATGGTATCTCCCGATCAGCTCTCTCTTGCTATCGGTAAGGAGGGACAGAACGTTCGTCTTGCCGCAAGACTTACCGGCATTAAGATCGATATTAACGCAGAGGGCCTTGAAAAGCCCGCAAGATAATCCGTTATAAAAAAGGAGCTTAGGATGCAGGAGCAAAAGGTTAAAAAAATTCCTATGCGCCAATGCCTCGGATGCAACGAGCATAAGCCGAAGCGCGAGCTTGTCAGAGTCGTAAGACTTCCTGACGGTGAGGCGGTGCTTGATCTCAAGGGCAAGGTGTCGGGCAGGGGAGCTTATATATGTCCCTCCCTCTCTTGCTTCAAAAAAGCGAGAAAATCAAAGCGGATAGAGAACGCACTTGAGTGCGAGATACCCGAGGAGGTATTTGACTCAATGGAGGCGCTTATCTCGGAGGAAAAGGCATGACGGGCGAGAGGGGACTTCTCGGAGTCATAGGTCTTTGCAGAGGGGCGGGGCGCGCGGTCATCGGTACGCCGATGATATGCGAGGCTCTCAGACGCGGGGTAGGCGAGGTTATCGTTATCGAGGCGTCGGATACATCGGAGAATACGCACAAGAAAATTACAGACAAGTGCGCATATTATAAAGTAAGACACGTAAGAATCGAGTCCGATTCGCTCACGCTTGGCGGCGCGGTCGGAAAGGGCGCGGTTGCCGCTGTTATGATAAATGACGCGGGATTTTGCCGCGCAATAGAAAAAAAGCTCGCAGAGTCGGGCAAAACTACATCGTAAAACCGGAAAGGTAGGGGTATAATTTATGGCAGTAACACCTCAGATCAAAGCAAATCAGCTTGCAAAGGATCTTAATATCAAGAGCAAGGACATGGTCGACATTATGGCGTCCCACGGCATGGAGCTAAAGGCGCAGAAGGCACTTGAGCCCGCAGAGTTCTCTCTGCTTTTCAATGCGATCACGTCAATGCATCAGATAGAGGGTATAGACGATTACATCGACGGAATAACCTTCATTCCCTCAAAGCTTGAAAAGAAGGAAGAGGTAAAGAAGGAGGAGAAGGCTGTTAAGGCAGAAGCGCCCGCAGAGCCCGCTCCCGAAGCAAAGACAGAAAAGAAGGCAGACGCCGCTCCTGCGGTAGCTGCCGAGAAAGCTGCGCCCAAGGTGGCACAAAAGCCCGAAGCCGCTGCCACGGCCGAGGCAAAGAAGCCCGAAAAGGCACAGAATGAAAAGAGCGAGCCTGTACAGAAGAAGCCTGCGGCTCCCGCTCCTGCGGCACCCGCTATAAAGATGCAGCCCAAGGTCGACAGAGCGGAGGCTCTTGCACGCGCGGCGGCTATCGAGCGCGCGGCACAGGAAAAGGCGGCTCAGAGAGCAAACGCAAGCGGAGATCACAAGAAGCCGGATGCTCCTCAGCAGAGAACTCCCCGTCAGGATGCTCCCGCGGGACAGAGACCTCAGCAGGGAGGCAATTCGTTTGGCGCGCAGAGACCTCAGGGCGGCGCTCCCGCTCATGCGCAGGGCTCTCAGAATGACAGATTCTCCAAGATGAGCACTCCTAACTTTGACCGTCAGGCGGCTCCTCAGAGAAGAGATGACAGAAAGCCTCAGAAGCCTCAGTTCAATCAGCAGAGAGGCGGAAGCATGGGAATGGACAAGGACGATTACGTTCCGTCAGCTCCCAGAGAGAAGTTCCAGCCGACCATAATCACTCGCGCACAGACTCCCAAGGGCGGAGACGGCACGAGCAAGAAGGGCGCGGCTAAGACTGTCGATATCCGTTCGTCATCCGTTGACCTTTCAAAATACGATGAAAAGCTTGACAACTATATTTCCGACGACAGAGATTTCCAGGGCGGAAACCAGAAGCTCAAGAAGCAGCAGAATCAGACCAGAGGCGAAAACACCTTCCAGAAGGGTAAGCAGCCTAAGAAGGGACAGAAGTCTCAGGCTCCCGTGACCATAGTCAAGGGCCCCTTGAAGGTTCAGATCCCCGAGGAGATAATGGTAAGCGATCTTGCTTCCATGCTCAAGGTCACCGCGGGAGAGGTTATCAAAAAGCTCTTCCTTATGGGAGTTATGGCAACGGCTAACCAGACCGTTGACTTTGACACCGCGGCTCTCGTTGCGGTCGAGCTCGGAGCAGAGCCCGAAAAGGCTGTTGTCGTTACTATCGAGGAGAAGCTCTTTGACGAGACAGAGGACACCGACGAGAACCTTGTCGGTCGCGCTCCCGTCGTTTGCGTTATGGGTCACGTTGACCACGGTAAGACCTCGCTTCTCGATGCTATAAGACACACAAACGTTACTACCGGTGAGGCGGGCGGTATTACCCAGCACATCGGTGCGTACAGAGTTAAGATAAACGGACAGGATATCACCTTCCTCGACACCCCCGGACACGAGGCGTTCACCGCAATGCGTGCGCGCGGCGCGATGGCTACCGATATTGCTATCCTCGTTGTTGCGGCTGACGACGGAATCATGCCCCAGACCGTTGAGGCTATCAACCACGCAAAGGCTGCGGGAGTTGATATTATAGTTGCTATCAATAAGATGGATAAGCCTACGGCTAATCCCGATGCTATCAAGCAGGAGCTTACAAAGTACGATCTCGTTCCCGAGGAATGGGGAGGCGACGTTATCTGCGTTCCCGTTTCCGCAATCACAAGAATGGGTATTGAGGATCTTCTTGAGAACGTTCTTCTCGTTGCTGAGGTCAAGGAGCTTAAGGCTAATCCCAACCGCCGCGCGAAGGGTATCGTTATCGAGGCGAAGCTTGATAAGGGACGCGGCCCCGTTGCTACCGTGCTCGTTCAGAACGGTACACTCCGTAACGGTGATATAGTTATCGCGGGCACCGCCGTTGGACGTGTTAGAGCTATGACCGACCACAACGGTAAGCAGCAGAAGGTAGCAGGCCCCTCTGTTCCTGTTGAGATCATCGGTCTTGCAGAGGTTCCCGTCGCAGGTGACGATTTCGCCGCTGTTGAGGACGAGAGAATGGCAAGAGAGCTTGCTGATCAGAGAAAGAGCAAGGCTAAGGAGGAGGTCTTCAAGGCTAACGCGAGAGCTAACCTCAACGATCTCTTCAACCAGATCAGCGAGGGCGTCAAGGATCTCAATATCATCGTCAAGGCTGACGTTGTGGGATCTGCCGAGGCTGTTAAGGCTTCTCTTGCAAAGCTTTCAAACGAAGAGGTCAGAGTCAGCGTTATTCACTCCGCTGTCGGAGGTATTACTGAAAATGACGTTATGCTTGCGGCTACCTCGAACGCTATTATAGTAGGCTTTAACGTACGTCCCGACAAGGCGGCTCTCGACAGCGCCGAAAGACAGGGCGTTGATATGAGAACCTATCGCGTAATTTACCAGTGTATAGAAGAGATCGAAGCGGCAATGAAGGGTATGCTTGCTCCTAAGTTCCGCGAGAATCTGCTTGGACACGCAGAGGTTCGTCAGACGATTCGCGTTCCCGGCGTAGGAACTATTGCGGGATCCTATATTCTTGACGGTAAGATCGTAAGACATGCGCAGATCAGAGTAGTGCGTGACGGCATAGTAATCTTTGAGGATAAGATCGCATCGCTTAAGAGATTCAAGGACGATGCCAAGGAGGTAGCTCAGGGCTACGAGTGCGGTGTGGGACTTGAAAAGTTCAACGATATTAAGGAAGGCGATATTCTCGAAGCCTTCATTATGGAAGAGGTCGAGAGATAATTCGCGCTCTGACATCAAAAAAGCCTTTGACAGAACTTTTGACAAATCGTTATCGGGGCGCTTATGCGCTCCGATAACGGAGTATTTGCCATCTGCCAATTAAGCACAGATAAGAAATTGGAGATGATTTAAATGATTTTTGAAAAATCCTGCGGCGCAGTTGTGTTTAGAGATGCGCCGACCAAGGACGGTGGAAAGCAGAGATACGTTCTTATGATCAAGCATTCAAGGACAAGCCGCCATTCATTCCCGAAGGGTCACGTTGAAAAGGGAGAGACAGAGCACGAGACCGCGCAACGCGAGGTCTTTGAGGAAACTGCGGTTAAAATAGAGATCACCGCGAGCTTCCGCCATCAGGTCTTTTACAAGCCGCGTCCCGGAGTGAAAAAGGAAGTGGTTTATTTTCTTGCGCTTACCGAACAGACAGAGACGTCGCCCGCAAAGGGTGAGGTTGAGGTTGTTGAATGGGTTCCGGTTGACAAGGCATTTGGCTTGTTGGCTCACGAAAATGACCGAAGAGTGCTTTCTGATGCGATGACACATGCCGAAAAGATGGGCAAATAATCAAAAAAACATAGAAAAAACGCTTATTGCGTTCCGAGACGGAGCAGATAAGCGTTTTTTATTTTTGTTTTTGTTATTTTTCCTTTGATTTTGACCCGGTTTTGAAAAATGCGAGCACCAGCGCAAGGGTGATCGGCAGGAGAGTTGCAAAGAGCATTCCTGTTTTGAGGTCTCCGCCGAAAATATCCGAGGTGAAGCCGATGAGCGCGGGCCCTATAAGGCATCCAAGGTCGCCTGCCAATGAGAGCATTGCGAAAAGAGCTGTTCCGACAAAGGCGCAGGTCTTGCCTGCAAAATCAAGCGTTCCCGGCCACATAATGCCTACCGTAAATCCGCAGATCCCGCATCCCACAAGCGAGACGTATGGACTTTGTGTCAATGCCGCAACGGCATAGCAGATCGCGCAGAGGATGCTCGAAATTATCATAAGTCTGCGTATGTCATGCTTTTCGCAGAGCTTTGGGTAGGTCATTCTTGAAAGTGCCATTGTGAGCGCGAAGCTGCAGGGGCCGAGAAGATCTCCGAAAAGCTTTGCGTTTTCCTGTGACATTACGTTCAAGAGAGCAAGCTCCGCAAAGGCTGACGCCCACTGTGACATTCCAAGCTCACACGCGCCTCCGAGTATCATGATGAAGATGAAGAGCCAAAAGACTTTCGTTTTAACAAGGCGGGAGAGAGAGGAGGTCTCTTCAAGCTCGCGTGACGGTTGATTGAGCGGTGCGATGAGGAAAAGGAGAGCGTTTGTGGCGGGAACGAGCGCCCACAGTACGGCAAGCACGCGCCAGCTTGCCATTCCCGCGCCGAGCAGAATGAGAGTCGAAATCAGGACTACTCCGAGAAATCCCCAGCAGTAAAACGAGTGGAGAAATCCCATTGAAAAGTCCTTTTTCGGCTTGGGGCATGATTGCATTATGGGGTTTGCGATGACCTCTATGAGTCCGCTTCCCGACGCGCTGATCAGAGTTGCGATGAAAAGTCCTACGTATGCGTTGGGGAGAAGGTCGGGGAGAATCGCGTAGCACACAAGTCCGACAGCTCCGAGAACGTTTGCGCTTACTACCATTACGCGGTAGCTCAGGTGCTTTGCGAAAATCGCGGATAGCATGTCGATGCAGAATTGGCATGCGAAATTTATCATAACGAGCGTTGTGATCTGCACAAGCGGAATTGAGTAGTTATTTGAAAAGCTTAAAAAAAGTATTGGCGGGAAGTTAATTATTATCGCCTGGACTATAAAGCAAAGGTAGCAGGCGAGGCGGGTCAGCCTGAAGCCCTTATCTGATGGCGCGAGAGACATAATTTCTCCTTTCGGACGGGTAATGATCAATTAAAGGTATTGTAACACAAAAGGCGTGCTTTGTCAATCTTTTTTGACTAAAAAGCCCTTGAAATCATTGACAAAAGGTCTCAAATGTTGTAAAATAAAAATATGATTTTGCAGAGCTTGGAGGACGCATTTATGATGAAAAAGGCGGTTATATTTGATCTTGACGGAACTTTGCTTGATACGCTGGAGGACCTTTACGATTCGGTGAACGTGGCGATGAGAAAATTCTCCTCTCCCGAAAGGAGCTTGGGGGATATAAGGCGGTTTGTCGGCAACGGAGCGGCTGATCTGATAGCAAAATCCCTGCAGGGCGGCAGGGATAATCTCGAATACGAGAGCGCGCTTGCCTTTTTTAAGGAGTATTACGCCGCGCACGCAGATATAAAAACGCGCCCTTACGATGGGATCGTTGAGCTGCTTATCAGGCTTCGTGAGCTTGGAATATATACCGCGGTGGTGACGAACAAGCCCGACGAGGCATCAAAAAAGCTTTGTGAAAAGCATTTCGGCTCTCTGCTCGACTACTCGGTTGGAGACCGAGAGGGTCTTTTGAGAAAGCCTGCGCCTGACAAGGTCTTTGACGTTATGAAAAGGCTTGGATGCGAGAGAGCTGTGTTTGTTGGTGACTCCGAAACCGACGTTTTGACCGCGAAAAACGCCGAGATGTCCTGTGTTTGCGTAACCTGGGGCTTCCGTGACCGCGATCAGCTCGAGGAGGCGGGCGGCGAGGTGTTCTCGGACGATGCGGAGTCGCTTTGGAATGAAATTATGAGGGCGCTTGGAATGGAGAGCGAAAAATGAGACTTCCCGAAAAATTTAAGGAAAGAATGCTTTCGCTCTTGGGAGAAGAGGAGGCAGAGGCGCTGTTTTTGGCGATAGAAAGCTCGGACGCGGTCAAGGCGTTCAGAATAAACCCGATCAAGACGAATACTGAGCTGTTTGAAGGGTCGATGCCGCAGATCGACAGAAAAAGAGCCGAATTTCCGCCCGATGCGTATCTTACACGCGAGGAGTTCCCCGGAGGACTTCCGGAGCATCATTCGGGTGCGATATACATGCAGGATCTGTCCGCTATGTCGACGGTGTATGCCGCGAATGTCAGAGATGGCATGTGCGTGCTTGATTCCTGCTCGGCGCCGGGAGGCAAGACTACACAGCTTGCGGCGGCGGTTGGAGAAGGCGGAATCGTGGTCGCTAATGAATACGATAAGAAGCGAGCGAGGATCTTGCAAGGAAATATTGAACGAATGGGATGTAAAAATACCGTTGTGTGCAATCTTGACACTGCCGTGCTTGCAGAGGTATATCCCGAAAAATTTGATCTTGTTTTGTGCGATGCGCCCTGCTCGGGCGAGGGAATGTTCCGCAAAAACGAGCGCGCGGTGGAGGAATGGAGCGAGGAGAACGTTAAAATGTGCGCTGAGCGGCAGAGGGAAATACTTTCCAACGTTGCGAAATGCGTAAAAAAGGGCGGTATGCTTCTTTATTCTACCTGTACGTTTGCTACCGAGGAAAATGAGGAAAACGTTGCTTGGTTTTTGGATGCACACCCCGATTTTGCGCTTGCAGAGGCTTCGGATGGGTTGAAAAATGCCACATCGGACGGACTTATGCTTGACGGATGCGCATATGATATGAAAAAATGCAGGAGAATTTATCCCCACCGTTCCATGGGCGAGGGGCAGTTTATCGCATTATTGGAAAGATGCGAGGACGGAGAAGAGAGCCTTGAGCTGCGCAAAAAAGGAGACAAAAAGCGCAGAGGAGAGAATGAGGGCAAGAAAAACGGCATTGAGCGAGAGGCCTTGGCGGCCGCAGGGGATTTTTTGAAGAAAAATCTCACGGTGAAGCCTGACGGAGAGCTTATGATGCTCGGCGAGCTTGTGTTTTTGTCACCGAGCATCTGTTTACCGCCATATAACGTGCTTGCGGCAGGAGTGTGCGTTGGAGAATATCAAAAGGGAAGGATAATTCCTCACCATCAGCTCTTCTCGGCATTTGGCAGAGATTTTGCATTGAAATTACACCTTGACGGAAGAAGCGAGGATGCGAAAAAATATCTTCGCGGCGAGGAGATAGAGTGCTCGGCAGAGCTTGAAAATCGGTCGGGATACTGCTCTGTTTTGATCGACGGATGCGCTGTCGGAGGCGGAAAGGTGAGCGGCGGAAGGTGTAAAAATCACTATCCAAAGGGCTTAAGAGAGTGAAAAATGCACCGAAAATTAAACGAATAATAGCAAAATAAACAATTAGTTTAGTAAAAGCGTGACGAGCTGCGTTCTGTAATTCGTTGCGCTTTTTGCTGTTTTGCGCGTTGAAAACGGGGGATTTTGCCGCGCGGGTTTTGTGCTTTTGCCGCGCGGGTTTTGTGCTTTTGCCGTGCTGATTTGTCGCGTTTGACGTGGAGCTTGATGTGTCCGATGTACAGCGTTTGGGGGATGGTGGTTGGTGTTTTGGCAGGTTACTTTTACTGTGTCGGTTGGCGGCGGAGGCGCCGGCTTTGCTGTGCTTCGGTGGCGATTTTTGGGTGTGATTTCTATATAAGAAATGATGGATTTTGCGTCCGAGTCCGTCAATATGCTAAAAACGAACGTGAAAAGTTTGTTAAAAATGACAACGGAAATCGGGATGTTTTCGACAAATTTTTCCTTGACAACCCTTTGCGTCGGTGATATAATATATATAATAATAACTTCGGAGAAATTTGCGTGTTGGGGACGCAAAGGATCAGATCCCCCTGAGTGCGGATGTTTTCGGGTTAAAATAAACGGGAGATCACTCCCGAAATACGTAAGGAGAAAAGTCATGAAAAAGTCAAAGCTTTTCAGACGGTCCTCTCTCATCTTGGTTATCATCGCTCTTGCGGTTGCGCTTACAGTAGGCGTTATCGCGGGCGTTGCTATGCTGAGTGACGAGCAGGAACAAACGACTGCTGCTGAATATGGCGAGCATTGCAAGAATATTCAGGTCAGCACATCGGGTAAGGTCAGCCTCAAGTTCTATTACGACACTTACGGCACAGCCGCATCGTTCGTATACGAGGTATATGACCAGAATCAGGCGCTAGTCCACACGGGTATGTACCCTGTTGACACGCTTGAGAACACTCAGTACGGATATTGCGTAGCGGTGCCGCTCGCTCCCTCTGAGATGATGTACACCGTTAAGGTATATCCCGCCGACGCAAACGGCGAAAACCTTGGCGAGCCTCAGGTATATTCCGTTAAGGAATACGCAACAGAGGTTCTTGCCGACCCTGCTTTTGCAGAGTATCACGACGCTATGAGAGCGCTTCTTAACTGGGGTGCTATGGCTCAGAATTATTTCAACCCGCTGCAGGGCAAGCCGGTAGGAACTCTGCCGAACACCGACCTCTTTGCAAGAGGTACCAACTCCATTTGGTCTGTTAACTCTATCGACTATGTGAGCGGCACAGTTCAATGTGATGGCGCCTTTGACCCCGCGGCGAGCCAAATGACGCTTTCTCTTGAGCCCGGCAACATAGCAATGCACTTCTACATTGTATACAACGGCGAGGGCACACTCACTGCAACCGTTTCAAAGAACGGCGGCGAGGCTGTCAAAACTGATATAGTGGAGACGGAAGATGGCTGGAGAGTCAGAATTGCGAACGTTCCCGCAAACCGCTTTGATACTCCCTATACAATCACCGTTACAGACGGAACGAATACTCTTGTTGTGACTAAGAGCGTTCGTGAGTATCTCGGAATCAGACTTGCTGAGTGCAATAAGTTGGGCAACAGCGGTTTGAATGAGGGTAACGTTATAAGATCCGCATATCAGCTCTATCAGTTAACCAGTGGCAACACAGGTGCTGATACCTGTGACCACGGTAAGAGAGCATTGACCTATTGGATAAACTCGGATGCTGATACCCAGCGTATCAGATGTAGCCTCTGTCATGCCGATCTCGGTCACCAGGCAATCGACAGCGGTGTTAACGAGTATTTCCCCGCTTCGATGCTTAAGTATGCTACCCAGACGGGTAAGACGACCGTTACACTTATGAGTGAAGACGGCGTGGATTTCGCGCGTCTCGATGATTACTATGCTAACCGTGACAACTGGGGTGACCTCGGTTTAACCAATGAGCTTTCTCCCAACACCGTAACCGGTCAGTACATGGTAATCAAGTACAGAATCGGCACCGAGGGCAACGGAAACGTATATATTGAGCCTTACACCAATACTAACCGTCACGTTAATACTACAGTGGCTGAAACAAACGGAACTATCAATGCAAACAAGTACCACGGCCTTGTCGGCGCGGCAGGATCGCAATTGGCTAACAGCAAAGCCGATGAATGGATCACTGTTATAATCGACTTGTCGCAGAGAGTAAGCAATCCGAGTCTTGCATTCCTGCCCTTGGATGACGGAAGCTTTGACGTTCAGTATTTTTCAATACGTTTCTTCCCGTACGCTTCGACGACTATAACGAGCCTTGACGATTCCGCTCCCGGACGTTACGTTTATACATATCAGGACGCCGCAGGCAAGATGTACACATACTACGGAACAAAGCTTACCGACGAAGAGATGGCTGAAAAGGGATACACCCTTGCTAAGCTCTCTAAGATGAAAATAAGCGAGGACGCATACGTTGACGTGGCTTACATCGCGTTTGCTGACGCGATGGACGAGGTCATGAGTCTTGTCGATACGGAGATATATGCAGACTCTGTTGCGAACGACAAGAATAACTATTACATGACCGCAGACGGCAGCTGTGCTCACCGCAACCGTGACGCGAATGAGTATCACGAGGGTAACACATACTCCTACGCCAAGTGTGCACAGTGCGGAGAATATCTCTATTCCAGAACGCTTGATGACAGCGTTAAGGTGTTCTTCTCTCCCAAAATGATCTCCTACACAAGCACGGCAGATCCCACCAACCCGAGAGTACACTATAACTTCGGTACAAAGGCGTTTGCGGTTGATCCCGACGAAGCGTACTTTGGATTTGTAGGTCAAGACAACGCTGCTCAGCTCATTTGGAACAGAGTTGGATTCAGTGCTGATCAAGCATATACCATGGACATCGGCAAGGCTCAATACGTTGTTATTAAGATGAGATTGTCCAACACAAACCTTTCCAAAAACTGGGGCTTTAACTTCAGTACTACGGGAGCTGACAGTTATACCTATACCGCGCTTCCCGTTGCCACATCAACCGCAGGTGAGTGGGCGACCTACGTCGTTGACCTTGCAAAGGTATTTGGCTCATACTACGCTCCCGATGCCGAGACCGGTAACTACTTGGTCGACGTATTTTACCTCCACAGCGATAAGCTTTTGAAGACCGATAAGATCGACATTGCTTACATCGCATTCGTTGAGGGTGATTGGAAAGAGGTAGTTGATACCAACACTGCGATCGTTCAGGCAGCACGGAACGGCGCGGGCAGTGTGGTTGATATTAAGACAGGCAAGTGTGTAGACGATAACCATTCCTTGAGTGTACATGTTGTTGACGGTACCTACAAGTATGCTTGTGAAGCTTGCGGAACTGTTATAAGAGACTACGGAGTAACCGTTGAAGATGCCGGAGCATATTGGCCTGCAGAGGAGCTCTACCAAAGAGCGGCTAATGGCGCAAGCGGCTCATGGTGGCAAGGCGGCATGACAAACAAGAGCGTTGTCACAGAGGACGGAGAGACCTTCCTCAGACTGAACGACGGTACTTGCTCCGACTGGGGCGGTTGGTTCCCTCACGATTCCAATAACGCTAAGACGGCAGGTAGATACATGGTAATCAAGGTTCGCCGTAACTCCAATATCTCCGGACTTACAGGACTTGGATTCTGGATCACATCCAGCGCAGGATACACTAACACCTGGGCTGCCGGTTCGTTTACCGTTGTACTCGGTCAGGACAACACATGGCACACCATCGTAGTTGACCTTGCTGAAAGAAGTAGCGCATACATTGCAGACGCAAACGGAAATTACGCCCCCAGAACGGTACATGTGAGACCGTTTGGCGGCGGAAAATCCTATAATGAGACCACGGACGAGACATTTGATATCGCATACATGGCATTCTTTGACGATCTTGCGGATATCAAGAATATAGTTAAGGATGATACCTACGAGTTCTCCAAGACAGACACCTCCAGCGTACTTCTTAACACCCAGACAGGTGCGTGCGCTACATCTTGTGTTCCCACAAGGGTTACAGATGAAACCGATCCTCGCGGATACAGATACGAGTGCTCTGTTTGCGGTAAGGACTTCAGCATCGACTTCTGGGTACAGGCGGCTAAGGGATATTCCGGCGGAACAGACTATGCCTCTACTATCACCGATATGACCGATGAGGCAGGATTTACATACAAGGCTATCGAGTTCACCGGTAAAAACGGCACTATGATGAACTTTACAAGCGGTTACTACGGCGGAACCAACATGTATTCACCCGAAATTATGGCAGGACGCTTCCTTATAGTAAAGATGAAGGGTTCTGTTCCCGAGGGCGGTAATCTTCCCTTCAACGTTGCAACCGACGATAACGGAATGACCCCCGCCAACCCGAAGCAGACTCCTATCGGTAAGTTTACATCTACAACAATGCCCTCCGAGTGGACGGTTGTTGTAATTGACCTCCACAACGTTGCGGGATACAGCGACGGTGAGAAGCACAAGATCGTATTCTCTACCGCAGTCGGTGACGGCGGATGCGCTACACAGGGTGTCAAGATGGATCTTGCATACGTTGCAATTGCAAGTGATTTGAATGACGTATTGTCCTTTGCAGAGGGTGAGAACATAATGTTCTACGGCAACAGCGTTGCAAACACTCCCCGTGAAATTACCGGCAGCTGTGAAAAGGACGGTCACCTGTTCGATTACAGTGAGACTGATGTTGACGGCGTTAAGACAATTACCTACACATGTATGATCTGCGGAAAAGAAGAGGTACAGACCATTTCCGCTGACATCAACTGGTTCGCTTCTCTTGACGAAATGGGTAATCTTCAGCACTCGCTCACTATCGGACTCTTCGACAGTGAAGAGGTTGTTGCCTTCAACAGATATACCGGAACGGGTGGAAACCACCTCAACCTCTCCGCCAAATCGAGCGGAGCAGGTGCTCCTACTTCAGAATCATTCATGAGCGGTAAGTATGTAGCTATCAAGTACCGTGCGACAAATACAACGCTTGGACTTAACGTTGCTACGTATGCTCCTGATTTCGTATACAATGACAACCGCGGTAAAACTGCAGGAACACAGCAAATTGCTAATCTCCCCGGAGATGAGTGGAGAGTTGCAATAGTTGACGTTTCCGGTGTATCCGGTTGGGTCAGCGACGGTTCTATGCAGAGATTCTACTTGATGATCACTACAGCTGGATCTGATCCTTATACCGTTGACATTGCTTGGGTAGCAGTAGTTGATTCTATTGCGGAAATGAAGACACTTCTCCGTGAGGGCGAGACCTACTATGATTACGGAACCAGCTTTGGTTCAGCAGGCAAAGAGATGAATCAGGACGGAACCTGTGTTCAGCACATTTGCTCCGAGGCTGTTGGAACTACAACCGTTACATACACATGTAACCATTGTAAGACAGTAGTTAAGCAGATCAAGCTTGACGATTCCGTTACAAAGTACTATTCTGCTAACCAGCTCACTACCACTGCTAAGACATACTACGGAGGATCAAAATCCTATAAGTGGGACAGCGTTCACAGTATAGCTTACATGGATACAACCGTTACCCAGGTCATCTGGCAGAGAATGGACCACGACGTGCCAACAGGTCAGACAGCCTCAAATGCTGAGCAATACTCCGAGAACGTAGGAAACGCTAAGTATCTTGTTGTTAAGGCAAGAAGCAGCGATGATAACGCTTATCTCAGATTCGTTATTTCTACAATGGCTAAAAACTGTGAGATCAGAACTATAACCGAGGCTGATTTCAAGGACGGTGTTCTTAACGCAACCAAGGCTACGTACAGAAAGATCGATGAGAACGGTAAGACCGACACCGCTACATGTGCAAAGGTAGGCGATCAGTACTACTTCGGTGATGCCGTGACAAGCGTTTTCCTCATGGGTAAGGGCGAAGCAACAGGCGAGTGGGTAACTTACGTTATCGACCTTGAGACTGTTTGCGACGGCTTCTACGAGAAGGTTGAGGGTCAGGACTACTACGACGTTGACGCCTTCTATTTCTACAATGCAGGTGCAAACCAGATCGCTTACGTTGCATTCGTTGAAGGCTCTTGGGCAGAGATCGACGCTCTCGTTGAAGAGGACGTTGTAATGCAGATTACAGCACAGGGCTCAACCACAGCATCAGTCGGCAAGCTCGTTAACGTTGCTGACGGTTCTGATGTACAGTAATTAAAAGGAGGAAATAAAAATGAAAAATAAATATTTTGCTCCCGAAATTAAAATTACTTATGTTGATGCGGATATCATCACATACAGCGAGACCGAGGAATGGGACGGTCCTATAATTGAGGCCGCTGATCCCGAAGGTGACAACGCATAAGCAAACCTAAAAAGGGGCTGCCGCAAGCGGCAGCCCCTCTAAGCCTTCCCTTGTAAGGGAAGGGGGACCACGTAGTGGTGGATGAGTAGAATGCGCCACCGTGTTTACAGTTAAGCACGCGTGAGCAAGGAAAACTCAGTACAAGGTGGAAATATGCTTCAATATAATAAAGATTACAAGCGAAATTCACAATTGTTACGCAAGGATATGACTCCGGAGGAAAAACATCTTTGGTACGATTTTTTAAAGAAATTGCCCGTGGATGTGAAAAGACAAAAGGTCATTGAAAATTATATTGTGGATTTTTATATTCCAAGCTCAAAAATAGTCATTGAAATTGATGGCGCACAGCATTATGAACTCGGACACCGTAAAATGGACAGTGAACGCGATTTGAGATTAAATGAATTGGGAATTACTGTTTTGCGATACACCAATTTTGACATTAGAAAGCGTTTTGAGGGCGTTGCGGGAGATATTTTAAAGCATATTGGTTTGAATTTTGAGGATCTGAAATTTGAAAGATAGGGCATAGCGGGGGGTTACTCTGCAATGCTTAAAGACGGTAGAAGAATATAGTCTTCTACTCATCCACCACTGCGTGGTCCCCCTTCCCTTACAAGGGAAGGCAAAATTTGTGCCGCCGCAAGCGGCGGATTGGAGTTTATATGAAAAAAATAATTGCAATTATCCTTATCGCGGCGTTGGTGGTGCTTACTCTTTCGCTTTGCGCTTGTACAAAGGATCCCGTTGAGAGCGAGAGCGAAAGCGGACCTACTCTTATTGTCGGTGGCGACGATGAGGGCGATGACGGCGCGGATAACGGAACGGTTGACGACAAATATGAGCTTGGCGGAGTTCCGCTTGAATAAAACCGAGCTTAAAAAAAATTAAAGAGGCGTTTTTTTGGTTTTTTGAATTATTTTGATGAAAAAAACGAAAACGCTTCTTTTTTTGCGCTCTGTTTAGTGCTCAATATATAAAAAATGTAGAAAAAATGTAGAAAAAATGTTGACAAGGCGATTTCAAAGTGATATAATGAAGGTTACAATAGGGGAAGTGTACCATGCGTGACGTGCAAACGGATCGCAAAAAATCACCCCCGTACGCGCTATTTTCTATATTTTAATCGGGCAAATGTCCTGAAACAAAAGGAGTTTATATGAAAAAAATTATTGCAATTTTGGCTATTTTTATTGCGGCGATGCTCTGCGTTGCCTGTACGAATACGCCCTCGGGCGGTGAGCAGACCTCCACAGAGACAGCTGCTACCGAGCTTGAGTCGTCAAGCGTGACCGAGAGCAACACAGAGGGAAGCGCCGAGAATACGGAAGGTACCGAAAATACGGGAAATACTGAAAATACGGAAAACACCGAAAACACCGAGAATACCGAAGGCACTGAGCCCGGTTCGGAGGGCAATTCCGAGAATAAGACCGAAAATAACACGGAAAACAACACAGAAAACAATACAGAGAACAATACTGAAAATAATACAGAAAACAATACAGAGAACAATACTGAAAATAATACGGAAAATAATACGGAAAATAACACCGAGAAAAATACTGAAAGCAACACCGAGGGCAACACCGAGGGCAACACCGAGGGTAGCACCGACGATAAGTATGAGCTCGGTGGTGTTCCGCTCGGTTGATCTTTTCGCACCGTTTTTTGAGATATAACAAAGGAGCAGGGGTATGTCCGATTACCGAGATTTTACAATTAAAATAGCCGGTCTTGACGTAAGGATGATGTGTGATTATCCTTACGCTGAAAGGCTTTGCAAGGATTTTATCTCGGAGAGCGAGGGCTTTGATATTTCTGTTTCAGTGAACCGTGAGGATATTGAAGAAGAGAAAAAGCAGTACGGGGAAATTCAATTTTCGGACGGGTACTGCGAGGGTATCTGTCTTTATCGCGCGATAGCCGAGAAGCTGCCGAATTTCGGCGGATTCGTCTTTCACGGCGCCGCTGTCACGGTCGGAGACAAGGGGTATATTTTCGCCGCGCCTTCGGGCACGGGTAAGACCACGCATATCTCGCTTTTGCTCAAAAATTATCCCGATAATGTGGCTATCATCAACGGCGACAAGCCGATAATTCGCAAAATCGGAGGCGAATGGCGAGTTTGCTCGACCCCGTGGGCAGGCAAGGAGGGCTGGAAGTCAAACAGGACTGCGCCTCTTTGCGGAATTGTGATAGTGGCGCGCGCGGAGGAGAATGCTATTGAGAAGATCTCGCCCGAAAATTATTTTGACGAGCTGATAAGGCAGGTATACATCCCAAAGTATCCCGAGGCGCAGATGGCGACCTTCGGACTTCTCGACGAGATGTCTGAGTCGGTTGATTTTTATCGCCTTGAGTGCAACATGGACGATAGCGCCGCCGACGTTTCGTTTAACGTATTGAATTGAAAAAACACGGAGAGTGATGAGGCTCTCCGTGTTTTTTTTATGTTACATAATGCTTGTCGTATGCCCGGTTCATTGGGTTTTCATTTATGTATTTTAATATTGCTGCAAAATCGCGCTTGTCTCTGATAACGTGCTCGTAAAATGATGCTTGAAACAGCCCTCCGTCAAATGCGGCTATCTTTTTACACTCTTGAGTTGTAAGAGATTTGTATGTGCAGATGATATCACACAGTGTAGGGCGGGGGCTTGCTCCCGCCGCTTCTTTGAAAACAATTATTGCATGTATATGATTTGGCATTATAACGAAATCATATGCAAATGCGTATGGATATCGTTGGTTAATGAGGAGTAGATTGTTTTGGGCAATTTCTCCGAAATCCGTCAGTTCTACGGCGGGAGCAAGCCCCCGCCCTACGATGGTGGATAATACAGGCTGTTTGTTTTTTGTACATATAGTTACAAAGTATGCGCCGGTAGTGCTGTAATCGTAGTGCTTTAGGCGAGGATGCTTTCTTTGTTTAAGCTCGGTTTTATCCATGTGTCAGTTCCTTCTGCCCATCTTTGACCAGAGAAGGATGATGATCTGTCCCGGTACGCCGAGGAGATAGAGCTGCCAGATGTTTGCTCCGCAGGCGATCACCGAAATGTGCGCGGATGCCAAAAGCGTCCACATCATAAGCGAAATTATAAGATAATTATAGCGTCTGTCGTGCCAGATCGAATTGAAGACAAGCCAGACGATGCAGGATGCGGGCATTGCGTACGCGAACACCAGCGCGTGCGCCCACACGCCGCTGAGCGCAACGTCGAGGATGACGAAGAGCGCTGTGGCGATGACCCAGACGAGCAAAACGCTCATCGCGGTCACAACAGCGCGGCGGCGCTTTATTCTTTTGATGAGAGATTCGTTTTCGTTTGGCTCATCTGCTGACGCATCCTGATGCTCGGAGCTTATCAGATAGTCTACCGTCACGCCGAAAATGTCGGCGATGGCCTTAAGCACCGTAATATCGGGCAGAGATTCGCCGCGCTCCCACTTTGAGACCGCCTTGTCCGAGTAGCTCAGCCTTTCAGCGAGCTCGATCTGTGTCAGGCCCTGCTTTCTGCGCAGGGAAACGATATTTTGTGAAATTATAAGTCTTAGATCCTGCATTATTTGCTCCTCCTTGCGCGGAGTCTTGCCTTGAGCTTGATTTTGAAGCTCACGAACGGGTGGCACACGCGGATAAGTCTTGAATAGAGCTTATAGGGCGCACCGTTCATGTTTACCTCTTTGTCCTTGCGGTAAAAGGAGGTAAGCTTGCCGATTATGTCGCGGTCGGTGATGCCGTATTCCTTTTTTAAGCAGTTGTCGCCCCTTATGACGTAAGAGTCGGGAAGGACCTCGATGACTCTGTGAAGCACGTATTGGTCACCCCTGCGGTAGAGCGCAACGTCGTATTTTTTGAGCCTTTCCACAGGCCTTGTGACGACGATCGTGTCGCGTCTGTCGCGGAGCATCGGGTACATGCTGACGCCGCTTGTGGTGCTGATATATACACCCTCGCGCTCGATGACTTCCTCTATGTTTATGCTGTCGGTCATTGCTCTACAAATCCTTGTGAAATAAGGGATTTTACCGTTTTTTGGATGTCGGCGCGGAGGACGTTCTCCTCTACCTCATAGCTCTCGAGCATCACCTTGCAGATCTCCTCCTCGGAGAGTCCCTTGGCGATGTGCTCCCAGATCTCTGCGGCGGTATTGTTGAGCTTTACCATTCCGTGAAAGTTCTTGCTCTGAGCCCCCGTTGCGATAACTACGTGATTACCCATTACCTTGCGGATTACAAAGCCTTCTTTTATTTTCATATCGGTTTTCCTTTTTTTTGTTTTTTTGTTATGCTGAGGGCTTTTTTTCGGAAAAGCCCTCAGCGCGCTTCCTATCTATCAGTTCAAAGCCTCGAATTCCTCAAGAGCCGCCTTGAAGGATGCCATACAAGAGTCGAACGCGTCCATCTTGGTGAGGTCAACGCCTGCGAGCTTCAAGAGCTCAACGGGGCTGTTTGAGCCACCCGACGAGAGGAACTTGAAGTAGTCGTCAACGGCGGTCTGACCCTCGTTGTAGATGCGCTCTGCGATCGAAACTGCGGTAATGATACCGGTTGCGTACTTATAAACGTAGAATGCGCGGTAGAAGTGGGGAATACGAGCCCACTCGTAGGCGATCTCGTCATCCGAAACGACGCTTCTGCCGTAATATTTCTTATTGAGGTCGTGGTAAACCTTGCAGAGCGCGTCCTTTGTAAGGGGCTCGCCCTTTTCGCACATATCGTGCGCGATAAACTCAAATTCCGCAAACTGAGTCTGGCGGAAGAGAGTACCCTTGAGCATATCCATGTAGTAGGAAAGAAGATACTTCTTGAGCTTTTCGTCTGTTGTGGTCTTCATAAGGTACTTCAAGAGAAGAACCTCGTTTACTGTACTTGCAACCTCTGCTACGAAGAGTGTGTAATCTGCCTTTTCCTGGGGCTGATTTCTCTCGGAGAAGTAGGAGTGCATTGCGTGACCGAGCTCGTGAGCGATGGTGAATACGTCGCCGGTCGTCTTCTGATAGTTGAGAAGAACGTAGGGGTGCTTCAAGCCGTAAACGCTTGAGCTGTAAGCGCCGCTTCTCTTGCCGTCGGTTTCCTCAACGTCGATCCAGCGGTTGTCGTGAGCCTCCTGAAGGAGCTCCTGATAGCGCTCGCCGAGGGGAAGGAGTCCTTCCTTTACTACCTTGAAGGCGTCCTCGTAATCGAGCTTGAGCTCTGCATCCTCAACGGGGGAGACGTAAACGTCGTACATGTGCATCTGCTTGAGCCCCATGAGCTTTTTCTTGTCTCTGTAATAGCGGTGGAGGAGGGGAAGACCCTTCTTTACGCTCTTCAAAAGGTTCTTGTAGACCTTAACGTCAACGTCCTCGCGGGACATGCTCATCTCAAGAGCAGAGCCGTATTTTCTTGTGCGCGCAAGGAAAACGTCCTTTTCAACGTTGCCGGTGTAAGCGGCGGTTATTGTGTTGATGAGCCCAATATATGCCTTGTAGTATGCGCGGAATGCTTCGCGTCTTATGCGGCGGTCGGGGTGGTGAAGAAGAACGCCGTACATGCCGTGAGTTACCTCTGTCTTTTCACCGTCAACCTTGATGGTGGGGTAGGGAAAATCGGCGTTGTCGATCATTCCAAATATCTTTTGGAAGCCGCCGAAGATGGTGCTTTCCTGGGAGAGCATAGCCTCGATTTCCTTGGAGAGAACGTGGGGCTTGTTCTTGATGGTCTGGCGGATCGTGTAATCGTAATCTGCAAATCTTTCGTCTTTTTCGAGGGATTCAAGGTACTCGGTGGGAAGGGAGGTCAATTCGGGGTTTACGAATGCGATCGCCGCGCCGAATTTCATCTCCAGAAGGTCAACGCGGGAGAGGAGCGCGGATGCCTCGCCGTTCTTGGTGTCCTCGTCATGCCACATGAAGGCGTAAACCGCGAGGTGGCTGAGCTTATATACCGCCTTGTTTATGTCCTTAAGGCATTCAAGGAGAGCTTCGGGCTCGCCGAGCTTGCCCTCGTATTTTGCGAAATCGAGCATGCCGTCGACCTCTGCGTAGGTTGAATTCCATTCATCAATGCTTGTAAATATGTCGTCGAGCTTCCATTTGAGGTTAAGCGCGACGTCCTGTCTGTTCTTTCCCATTTTTTAGTCCTCCTTTAAAGGAAAAAATATCATACAGAGTCATTATATCATTAAATAACCGATTTTTCAAGCATTTTTTAAAATTTTAAGCACTTTGAGTAAAGCTATTGACGAAAAGGGGGAAATGTGCTATAATTAACGATATTCTTGAACAAACTCGGCAAATTGGAGATAAATCATGAAGAAGAGCTACATTCCCGAGGGCTACAAGCCCGCGCTTGACGCATACGACACGCAAAGAGCGATAGCATTCATAAAAAATACCTTTCAGGAGGAGTTTGCAAGGACTCTGAATCTGAAGCGCGTTTCCGCGCCTCTTTTCGTTACGGAGGAATCGGGACTTAACGATAACCTGAGCGGTGTGGAGCGCCCGGTTTCCTTTGACGTGCCTGCGATAGGACTTGACGCGCAGGTCGTTCATTCGCTTGCAAAGTGGAAGAGACTCGCGCTTAAAAGATACGGCTTTTCGGTTGGAAACGGTCTTTATACAGACATGAACGCGATAAGACGTGACGAGGATCTTGACAACGTGCATTCGATCTACGTTGACCAGTGGGACTGGGAAAAGGTGATCACGCGCGAGAACAGAAATCTTGATTATCTCAAGCTTATCGTGCGCTCTATCGTCCGCGCGATCTGCACCACGAACGATCTTTTGCACGTTCGCTATCCCCAGCTTCGCACAAATCTTTGCTCTGACGTGGCGTTTGTGACCTCGCAGGAGCTTGAGGACATGTACCCCGACTTGACAGGCTCCGAGAGGGAAACGGCGTTTCTCCGAGAGCATAAAACTGCGTTTATAATGCAGATAGGCGGCAAGCTTAAATCGGGCAAGCCGCACGACTCCCGCGCTCCCGACTATGACGATTGGGAGCTTAACGGAGACATATTTTTCTGGGATGACGTGCTTGACCGTGCGCTTGAGATTTCCTCAATGGGTATAAGGGTTGACGCCGCTTCGCTCGACCGCCAGCTCACCGTTTCGGGATGCAATGAAAGAAGAGAATTACCCTTCCATAAGATGCTCTTGAATGACGAGCTGCCGCTTACTATCGGAGGCGGTATCGGACAGTCAAGACTCTGTATGCTTATGATGGGATGCGCGCATATAGGCGAGGTCCAGTCGAGCATCTGGGATGAGCATACCGTTACGGTTTGTGAGGATGCAGGAGTGCCGTTGCTTTAATATTGATTTTAGGAAGCCTTTTTCAAAGGGGCTTCCTTTTTTGATGTCGGGGGATGCGCGTGGGGGGATTTTCCAGGGAAAATACAC
>JAZUBI010000071.1:0-10376 GCA_045638385.1 Eubacteriales bacterium | reverse complement strand
AAAATCCTTATGGCTAAACAAGAAACAAATGCTTTAGAACGGGAGGAGGCGTGGGGTTCCCCGAAGTGAGCTTGCGAGCTTTGGGGGTTCCGAGCTTGCACCTCCCCTACGGTTTTAAAATGTTGTTCAATTTATAGCCGTGAAGTAATTGATAATCGTTTGGCGGCGGGAGCAAGCCCCCGCCCTACGACAAAAAATTCCGTTGCCGCAAGGAAATTTGAAACCGTTTTCAATTTTTAAACCCACCGTTAATTTGCAATTTATCAAAAAATGAGTTCTCTTTCGAGAACTCATTTTTTTATAACCGAGATTTTATCAATCCCGTAATATTTAAACGCCTCTATCATTTCGCGCGTTATAATCTCACCGCAAACGCCTATCGGCACTGCGGGTGGGCAAGAGACACCGAGGCGAGCCAACACTCTTCCCTCGCACTCGCCAACAGGCAGGATTTCACATGGAGACATTGTTGCCTCTCTTATGCTCATTTTTCTCTCCGAAATTGAAACAAAAGGCGCACCCTCGCGTATTTCTTCTCTCTTTTCAACCGATCGAAGCGCCACTGCAAGCTTGAAAAGATCACCCTCGCTTATCTCGGGCGTGAACATCAAAACGAGATAGTCACGGTCAAAAAACTCGCACACTATACCCTTGCTCTGCAATATCTCGGCAATTTCAAATCCGAAATAACCGTATTTTTTGCACTCAAACGTAAATTTTGTAGGCTCATCGCCGTAAAAGCTGTATCCGAATCCGCAAAGCATTTCCTTGATCGCGGAAAGCTTTTCAGTCAAACGTGCAAGCTTTTCCTCATATCCGTCTGCAATATATGCGTTTGTAGCATCAAGCGACTGCAATATGAGATATGACGGACTCGTCGAGCCGAAAAGCGCCAAAGCCTCCTTTGCATTCTCCGCAAAGAAATCGGTGGCTTTTTTTGATATATGCAAATATGCTCCTCCGGTAAGACAAGGCAGGGTCTTGTGAGCCGAATCACAGCAGATGTCCGCTCCCTTATCCATCGGATGAAGTCTATCCGCGAGAAAATGCAGATAAGCGCCGTGAGCATTGTCAACGCAAAGCAATACTCCGCGCTTGTGACATGCCTTGGCTATTTCCTCTATGTCTGCAATCGCTCCGAGATAATCGGGGCTTGTCAGATATACCGCCTGCGGCTTTTTCTCACTTGAATCAAGCCTTTTTTCAATGTCAATAGCAGAGACCGAAGAAGAAAGATATCCTCCGCACGACTCTATCCATTCAACGTCAACGTCAAGTAATGCGGCCGCGGAAATAAAGCTCTTGTGGCAATTTCTCGCCGCCAGGATCACAGGTCTCTCGCCCTTGGATGCGGCTAACAGCGATACAAGGTACACCATAGCGCGGATACACTGCGATGAGCCCTCGGTGGAATAAAACGTTTCACATCCAAAAAGCTTTGAAGCGTTTTGCTCGCTCTCGCGGATTATTCCCGATGCCTCGTAAAGGCTGTCCGCCCCAACGATCTCGGTAATATCCATATCCTCAAAGCCGAGTCTGCCCTTGCCCTTGTGTCCGGGCATATGAAGCCTTGACGCGCCGCTGTTGTTGTATTCCCTTACGAAATCACAAATCGGCGTTTTCATTCTTCTCTTGTTGCACGGTCAACAGCGACCATAATTGCGCACTCCATTCTCTTCTTGAAAAGCTCGCATCCGCTCTTGTATACACCTGTTACAGAGCCGGTCGAGTGGTACGCGTTCGCCGCGCATCCGCCCGAGCAATAGAGTCTCGCCCAGCAATCGCGGCACTCCTCGTGCGCGTATACGTTACATGCGGCAAATTCGCACTGAGCTTCCTTGTTTGTAACTCCGTCCCAGATGTTTCCGAGCTTGAATTTCTCCTCGCCTACAAACTGGTGACAGGGATAGAGATCTCCCCAAGGCGTTACCGCCATATATTCGGTACCCGAGCCGCAGCCCGAAATTCTCTTGTAAATGCAAGGACCGCCCGTAAGGTCTATCATGTAGTGATAGAAGGTAAAGGGCTTGCCCTCTCTGTCCTTTTCGAGCATAAGGAATGCAAGCTCCTCATACTGCTTTTTAACTATCTCCATGTCCTCGGGAGTAAGCTCCGAGGGGTCTCCGGGAGCGCATACCACGGGCTCCATGCTGAGCTCATTGAAGCCGAGATCAAGCATTACCTTTATATCCTCTAAAAAGTCGGGATTTGCGTGTGTAAATGTGCCGCGCATATAGTAATTCTTGCCGCCGCGAGCTTCAACGAATTTCTGGAACTTGGGAACTATCTTATCAAAGCTGCCGTTGCCCGCATAGTCAACGCGGAAACGGTCGTGTATCTCACGTCTTCCGTCAAGGCTCAAAACCACGTTTGCGCACTCACGGTTTGCAAAATCTATAACGTCATCGTCAACAAGCACTCCGTTGGTTGTCAAGGTAAAGCGGAAATTCTTTCCCTTCTCCTTCTCAACGCTTCTCGCGTACGCCACGAGCTCCTTTACAACGTCAAAATTCATAAGCGGCTCGCCGCCAAAGAAATCCACCTCAAGGTTTCTTCTCGTTCCGGAATTTTCAATTAGAAAATCGAGCGCGCGCTTACCGACCTCAAAGCTCATCACCGCTCTGTCGCCGTGATATTTTCCCTGACTTGCAAAGCAATAAGAGCAGTTGAGATTGCAGGTGTGCGCTATGTGAAGGCAGAGCGCCTTGACAACTCCCGCAGTCTTTTCCTTAAGCTTTCCCGCCATAGGCGCGAAATTGTCGGGTGCAAAGAGCCTTCCCTCGTCACGAAGCTCAACTATCTGGTCGTAGCACTCCTCAAGATCGGCATCGGTGATGCCGTCTCTGCCTGCGTATTTTTCAGCCATAAGAGAAATTATCTCCTCGCGGCTCTTCTCTTCAAAGAGCGCAATCATATCGTAGGCAACCTCGTCAACTGCGTGAACAGAGCCCGAGCAGGTGTCAAGAACTATATTATATTCACCAAGCTTATACTGATGTATCATTTCATTTTCCTTCCGTATTTAAAGATAAAACGCCGCCGAGCTCGGCGGCGTTTTATTCTTAAAGAATTACTTCTTTGTGCTCTCGCACTGCTGATTAGCGATACCGCAGCTTGTCTTGCATGCGGACTGGCAGGATGTCTGGCACTCGCCGCATCCACCGTTCTTTGCGCTCTCACAAAGGTTCTTTGTATTGATTGTCTTGATGTGCTTCATAATTAAGACCTCCGCAAATATTTTAATTTACAAGTAATTATATCACACGAAAAGATAAAAGTCAATATATTTTAGCGTATTTTTGTTTCTTTTTTCCTCTTTTTTAAAAATCACTTGCAAAGATGCAAAGTTTATGATATACTAAATATGTAAAGTTAAAAAGGAGGTGTCCGTATGCACATTCAGGAATCTGGACAGATGTATCTTGAAACAATATACGTTCTTTCAAAGGAAAAAAGCCTTGTGCGCGCAATAGACGTGGGCGAGCATATGGGCTACTCAAAGCCGAGCGTCAGCCGCGCTATGGGCATCTTGAAAAAGGAAGAGCTCATAGAGGTCGATGCAAGCGGCGGCATTACGCTTACCAAAAAGGGACTTGATATTGCCAAAAGCATGTACGAGCGTCATACTATCCTTTCCGGATTTCTCCGCGCCATCGGAGTATCGGGAGAAACAGCGACAGAGGATGCGTGCCGCATTGAGCATTGCATAAGCGAGGAATCATTCGAGGCAATAAAGCAATTCATTGAAAACCAAAACGGCGGAAACGGAGACAAATAAATGATCAAGGCAACGAAAAAGGATACGGGAAACGTAATATAT
Source organism: Eubacteriales bacterium (assembly GCA_045638385.1). Taxonomy (GTDB): domain Bacteria; phylum Bacillota; class Clostridia; order Oscillospirales; family CAG-272; genus SVTX01. The sequence goes on along the minus strand of JAZUBI010000071.1, from coordinate 6,556 downwards.
ATGCGCCTTAAAAAGCATAACTGCCCTACTTGCGGCAAGCAGCTCAAGGTCATTAAAATGACAAAGGTAGTAAAGGCAAAGACAAAAGAGGCGGCAAATTTCAATTTCAACGCTTGTGACGTCTCCTTGGGTGAAAAGGTTAAATTCATCTGGTACGAGTTCAAGTGCAAGGACTGCAAAAAGCAGTATACAGAGGCAGATATGCGCCTCCACGACAAGCAGATGAAGAAGCAGGCAAAGGCCGAGAAAAAAGCCGCAAAGAAAGAGGCAAAGGCCGAAGCGCGTGAACAAAAGAAAGCAGCAGCCGAAGATAATAAATGATAGCTACACAAAAAGGAACGCACCTCGCGTTCCTTTTTCTGTTTGTATTCAAATTTTGATTTGTCGGGGCGTTACAGATGACCAACGCAAGCCTTCCCCTTGGGGGGAAGGTGGCGGCGTAGCCGACGGATGAGGGGTAAAAACCCTTGTACAATATCCCCTCATCAGTCGCTCTGCGACAGCTTCCCCCCAGGGGGGAAGCCTTTAGTTTTACCGTGGCGAACTATTCGCTAAACCCCAATTTGCCGTTCACCCAAGTATAATTATCTGAGGTGAGAGAATTGGTGCATGGGCATCGATCTTCAAAACGCCGTCTGTGCGCTCAAACTCAACGCTTTCAAATACACCGTTGGGAGAAAGAAGCTTCACAGCGCTGACTTTCCTGTCGCAAACCAACTCGATCTGTTCGATGGGATCAAGCGAAATATTGAAGAACGCGACGAAGATCTCACCGTTCTTCATCTCTCCTGACTTGATATACACCTCTTGATCTCCGGGGTAATATACCGCAAGCTCACCGCTCTCCTTCAAAAGAGATATTAGCTGAAGCTTTCTTGATTCATTGAGGAATGAAAAGGCCTCGGTATAAACGAATTTCGACTCCGGCGTTCCCGAAAACACCACTGCTCTGCCGCCAAGCTCATTTTTATAGCTCGTCACACCGGGAAACAGCGGGATCTTAGGCTCGGAATGCGCTCCATTCGGAGTCTGAACGACCCATGAATGCGCAACGGTTTTTTCACTTGTCGGCACAAGCCTTGAAAGCCCCATCTGACGCGAGCAGGGATTGCCGTTTTCAAGAATTATCTCAACACTCGCGCGTTTGTCATCCGGCGGAATATTCTCAACAGAAACTCCGATATACTCGCCAAATCCTCGCTCTATCAGTCTTTTCGCGGTATCAGCCGCCAAAAAGAGATCTCCCTTGAGCATTTCCGTAATTTCTTCATCGGTAAACAGCGCGTCGCGCTCTCCGTCAAGAAAAACGGCTCCGCCCGATGCCGACGAATAGTAAAACGGCAGTCCAAGACGCTCAAGAGCGCATCTTGCAAAGGAATTCATGCCGGAGGGATATTTGAAATCGCACAGCGGCGCGGTAGGCTCCCAGACCTTTTGTGTCAATGGTATGCGCGCGCCGCGCCATTTGATATCGGGCACAGTATCTGCAAGCGCATTGTAAAAGCCCGAATATTTCGCAAGTATTCTTCTGTATGCCTCGCCGCTTTTCGGCTCAAACGCCGCAAGCCTTGTGATCCAATGCTTGCAACCGCCCGCTCCCTCCAATATTGATGCAGTAAAATGAGTGTGCAGGCTGTGCGCTCCCGTGCTGTATCTGTTTTGCGGACAGGTGTCGGTCTCCGCCAGGAAAACATCGACCTTACCGCTCATTGCAGAGATCTGCGTAGCGCATCGGGAGATAGGATCAGCAACACCTCTCGCCCCCAATGGCGTGTAATTTCCGTTATTGATACGCACTATCACGGGATTTCCCTCTCCTGCAAGTATACGCGCTATCTCTGCCGCGCCCTCACAATTATCGCCGCAGTTGCAAAACGACGCAGGGATAGTAGGATCGACCGAGTCAATTCCCTCTCTCATCGCCTTGGCACAGCCGACAAGAGATTCGATATTCGTCTCATAATATATCCTTACAAGCCTTTCGCTCTCCTCACCACGGCAATTCATAAGTCTCTCAAGCTCACAGCGGTCAATCTCCCTACCAAGCTTGCGGCTTATCTCTTTGAGATGCAATGGGCAGGCGCAGGCGTGGTTAGAACGGGCAAAGAGCCTGAAATCGTCATCAACCATTATAGATGACGGATGCCTTTTTGCGATCTCTGAAAAGGCATCTCTGACGTACTCCCTGAACCCCTCGTCAAATGGACATATCGAAAAGGACGGAGTTCCGTTGACCGCCACAATGCTTTGAAAAGGAGGACGAACACCAACGCTGTAACCGTGTCCGATAGTTGCCTGAACCAAAACACCGGCCTTCAGCCCCCTGTTCTTCAATTCCTTGTCAAAAAGATCGTATTTCTCGCAAAGAAGCGCCGCCTTGTTCACTGCAGGATTCCCCTCGGGCGTCAGATTGAACATAAAAAGCGCTTCGGTGGCTATTCCCTCCTTATACTGCCTCTCAATATCGTCGCATATTTCCTTTATGTGGTCAGTAAATAAAGGCATAATAGAATAAAGCTTCATACCATCGCCCCCTTTTTTATAATTGTAACACCGTTCCCTATGCATGTCAATGACTTGTTGATAATTCTTCAAATTTTGATTTGTCGAACTGTTTAATTTGTATTTCATGGCTATAAATTTCCCTCACGTCACGCTTTGCGTTAGCCTTCCCTTGTGAGGGAAGGTGGATTTTGCCGCTTGCGGCAAAAGACGGATGAGTAGAAGACTAGCGATTTTAACCGTCTTTGATACGAGAAAAAGTCTTATGGTGTAAGGGCTTTATGCTCGCGCGTGTTTAACGGTAGACACGGTGATATATTCTACTCATCCACCACAAAACGCAAAGCGTAGGAGGATAGCTTCACTACTCGCCGTGTGGCGTGTTGTCCCCCTTCCCTCACAAGGGAAGGCTAACGCCAAGCGAAATCAAACAAAAATTTGAAGCCGTAAACCCACCGCTAAATTGCAAGCTACCAACGATTTAAACGATTCAACAACGAAAGGACATATACAAATGGATTACAATCGCTTAGCAGAATTGCTTTTCCCCAACATCACAACCACTCCCGAGGATATGGAGGCAAAATATCCCGCGCGTCAGCTCCCCGAGGGCGCAAAGGTTACAAGATTTGCACCCAGCCCCACGGGCTTTGTCCACTTTGGCGGACTCTTCCCCTCCACTGTCGGTGAGAGACTTGCTCACCAGTCGGGCGGCGTTTTCTATCTCCGTATAGAGGACACCGACGCAAAGAGAGAGGTCGAGGGAGCGGCAGAGGGACTTATAAAAACTCTTGCAAAATACGGCATCAGCTTTGACGAGGGCGCGATCCTCGACGAGAACGGAAGCATTGCCGATAAGGGCGCGTACGGCCCCTACAAGCAGAGCCAGAGAGGTCCTATTTACCAGACATATGCAAAACAGCTCGTCCGTGAGGGCAAGGCTTACCCCTGCTTTACAACAGAGGAAGAGCTTGACGAATTGCAGGCAGTTAATAAAAAGGAAGAAATAAAGAACACCGACTGGCAGGCAGAGGCAGAGGCGCGACGCGCTGAAATGCTCGCCCGCCGCGAGTTTACAATGGAAGAGGTCGAGGAGCACCTCAAGGCGGGACACCCCTTCGTTGTCCGTATCCTTGCAAACGGAGACCCCGAGAAAAAGACCAAGTTCACCGACCTTGTAAAGGGTACGCTTGAGATCCCCGAAAACGATGAGGACTTCGTCCTCTTAAAGTCGGACGGAATCCCCACCTACCACTTCGCTCACGCTGTTGACGATCATCTTATGGGCACAACACACGTCATCAGAGGTGAGGAGTGGCTCCCGAGCTTGGCAAAGCACATTCAGCTCTTCTCCGCTCTCGGATTCAAGCTTCCCAAGTACATGCACATAGCGCAGATCATGAAGCTTGACGACGCAGGAAACAAAAAGAAGCTCTCAAAGCGCGATATGGGCGCAAATATGGACGACTACACAAGAATGGGCTACTGCCCCGAGGCGGTCTGCGAGTATATCATGACTCTTCTCAACTCCAACTACGAGGAGTGGCACATGCAGAACGCGGACAAGCCCTATACCGAATTTCCCTTCAACATCAAGAAGATGTCGGTTTCGGGTTGTCTCTTTGACTTCAACAAGATCAATGACGTTTCAAAGAACGTTATCTCTCGCATGAGCGCAGAGGAGGTCACTGAAAAGGTCACCGAGTGGGCACTTCAATTCGATCCCGAGTTCGGCGCAGAGCTTGCATCAAACAGAGAATTTGCAGAGAAGATATTTGCCATCGGTCGCGGCGGCAAAAAGCCCCGTAAGGACCTTGCAACATGGGTAGATGCCAAGCCCTATATGGGATTCTTCTATGACAAGTTCTTTGAGATAATCGATGCTTATCCCGAAAGCTTTGACAAGGCGGACATCATCGCAACGCTTGAAAAGTTCTCGGAGAGCTACGATTACGCCGATGATATGAACCTTTGGTTTGACAAGGTAAAGGCTATCGCGGACTCGCTCGGATTCGCATCCGATATGAAGGCATACAAGGCAGATCCCACCGCGTTCAAGGGTAGCGTTGCCGACATCAGCATGTTCATCAGAGTTGCGGTTACAGGTAAGCAGAACGCGCCCGACCTTTACACCGTAATGCAGATAATAGGCAAAGAAAAGACTCTCGCAAGAATCAGCGCTATGATAGCGTCGCTTAAATAAAAAGAGGTATATCAATGGAAAACACCAACTCAAATTTTATTCACGAAATAATAGACGCGGATCTCGTATCCAATCCCGGTCTTAAGATCCACACCCGTTTCCCTGCCGAGCCTAACGGATACCTCCATATAGGCTCTGTAAAGGCTATTTGCATCAACACAGACGTTGCAAATAAGTATTCGGGTCTCTTCAACCTCCGTTATGACGACACCAACCCCGCAAAGGAGTCAGACGAGTTCGTTCGCTCCATACGCGAGGATCTTGAGTGGCTCGGCGCAGCTCCCACGGGCGGCGTGTTCTACGGCTCCGACTATTTCGGCAAGTGCTACGAGTTCGCAGTTCAGCTTATCAAGCAGGGCGATGCATACGTTTGTGACCTCTCCAAGGATGATCTTGCTGACTACAAGGGCACCGACCGCGCGGTTGCAGGTAAGGAATCCCCCTACCGTAACAGAAGCGTTGAGGAAAACCTCGACCTTTTTGAGAGAATGAAGAACGGTGAGTTCGAGGACGGCGCGCGCACACTCCGCGCAAAGATCGATCCCACAAGCGACAACCCCTATCTCCGTGATCCCGTTATTTACAGAATAAAGCACATCCACCATCACCGTCAGGGCGATGAGTGGTGCGTATATCCTATGTACGACTTCGCGCATCCCATTCAGGACGCGCTTGAGGGCATTACACACTCGCTCTGCTCAAGTGAGTTCAGAAACCACCGTCCGCTCTACGACTGGGTAGTTGAGAAGATCGGATTTTCGCAGAAGCCTCATCAGTGGGAGTTCGGACGTATGAACATTACCTATACTGTAATGTCAAAGCGTTACCTCCGCCAGCTCGTTGAGGAGGGCCACGTTGACGGCTGGGATGACCCCCGTCTCCCCACCCTTTGCGGTCTCCGCCGTCGCGGATATACTCCTGCGGCGCTCTTCAACTTCGTTCGTGAGGCAGGCGTTACCAATACCGACCACACAGTCGACGTCCGTCAGCTTGAGGCTTGCGTACGCGACGACCTTAACGAGAACGCGCTCCGCCGCATCGCGGTAGTAAACCCCATCAAGGTAATTATCGATAACTACCCCGAGGATAAGGAGGAGATGCTCACAGTATCGAACCATCCTCAGAAGGAGGAGCTCGGCACACGCCAAATCCCCATGACTCGTGAGATATTCATCGACGCAGATGACTTTGCAGAGGTTCCGCCTCCCAAGTTCTTCCGTCTTAAGCCCGACAGCGAGGTTCGCTTGATGGGCGGATATATCATCAAGTGCGGCGAGATCGAAAAGAACGAGGACGGCAGCATCAAGTGCATCCACGCAACCGCTGACCTTGCAACCGGAAACGGTATGCCGATCGACGGCAGAAAGATCAAGGGCACGATACATTGGCTCTCCGCTAAGTATGCAAAGCCCGCTACAATGATGCTCTACGACAGACTTTTCAATATTGAAAACACCGCAATGGTTCCCGAGGGACAGACCTATCTCGACTTCCTCAACCCCGACTCGCTCTCAAGGATCGAGGGCGCATACGTTGAGCCTTGCCTTGAGACAGCAGCACCCGGCGAAAGATTCCAGTTCGTCCGCGTTGGCTACTTCTGCAAGGATACAAAGAACGCAAATACCTTCAACAGAGTCGTTTCCCTTAAGGATAGCTTCCCGAAAAATAATTGATCATACAGGGGGAAGCATGGCTTCCCCTTTGCTTCATTCAAATTTTGATTTATCGGTGGGTTACAGATGACCAACGAAAGGCTTCCCCCTGGGGGGAAGCTCCCGCGCAGCGGGTGATGAGGGGTTATTGCATAAGAGTTTCACCCCTCATCCGTCGGCTACGCCGCCACCTTCCCCC
>JAZUBI010000070.1:0-27674 GCA_045638385.1 Eubacteriales bacterium | reverse complement strand
AAGAAAACTTTTCGTCTGTATTTCGGCGCAAATACAATGTGATACTTGCAATTCCAGCTAGTATGTGCTAAACTATTATTGTCTATGTTGGTGGTACTCATAGATAAATCCTCCAAATATGTTTTTTAGTTTTGACTGACAAGTCATTCCTATTATAACATATTTGGAGGATTTTTCTCTCATCGGTTAACCTCTATTGAACCACGCGACTATCGCGTGGTTTTCGTCTTACAACAAAAAGCTCTGCATCACGCAGAGCTTTTTGTATATCGAGATAATTCCAAAGGGGTGATTATCTCTTGTAGCCCGACATGGCGAAAGCTATGCTTTTGCCAGCCTCGGTTCGAGGCGGGATGGTCAAAGAACACCCACGCTTCAAATAAAAAGAGATGGCATCCATCGTTTGATGGATGCCATACAAATATACAACCTTGTGGGTGTTCTTTGATTATCTCTTGCTGAACTGAGGTGCACGACGTGCAGCCTTGAGTCCGTACTTCTTTCTCTCCTTCATACGAGGGTCTCTGGTGAGGAATCCTGCAGCCTTGAGAGCGGGACGATAGTTCTCGTCAGCGGTAATGAGAGCTCTTGCTACGCCGTGACGGATAGCACCTGCCTGACCGGAGATACCACCACCGTTTACGTTAGCAACGATGTCAAACTTACCCATTGTGCCGGTAGCCGTGAAGGGCTGGTTGATGATAAGCTTGAGAGTCTCGAGACCGAAATACTCGTCAACGTCCTTGCCATTGATTGTGATCTGACCGTTACCGGGGTAAACTCTTACGCGAGCAACGGATTTCTTTCTTCTACCTGTTCCGTAGAAGTAGGGCTTTGCACTTGTATACATGACTTTACTTCCTTCCTTTCTTCAAATTAAAACTCGTAGGTCTCGGGCTTCTGAGCCTCATGCTTATGAGCTGCGCCTGCATAGACCTTGAGTCTGGTAGCTGCTGTTCTACCGAGAGAATTCTTGGGAAGCATGCCCTTTACTGCTGTTTCCATAGCAAACTCGGGCTTCTCAGCCATGATCTTCTTGTACTGTACGCTCTTAAGACCGCCGATGTATCCGGAGTGTCTCTGATAGTACTTCTGCTCGAGCTTCTTACCGGTAAGTACTGCCTCTGCAGCATTTACGATGATAACGAAGTTTCCGCAGTCAACGTGGGGTGTGAATTCGGGAGCGTTCTTTCCGCGGAGAAGGTCTGCTGCAACAACAGCGGTTCTGCCGAGAGGCTTACCTGCTGCGTCAATTACATACCACTTGCGGACAACTGCTTCTTTTTTCTGCATAAAAGTAGACATTTTGTTATCCTCCAAAAATAAGTTCTTTTTTCAACCTCGGATATTATACCACAAGGGGTAATTCTTGTCAATACCTTTTTTAAAAATTTTTTCGTTTTTCAAATTTAGCACGTACAAATCTCTCGTTTTCTCGTTTTTTCTCGTTTTTTCATATCATTTGCTCAAAAACGATTTTTATAATTTTTTTCGTTTTTAATCAAAAAATCCAAAATTTCTCTTGCAAATGCCCTTTTTGCGATCCTCAACTCATAAAACAAAAAGCTCCGTCATATAAATGTAAGCGTAAGAGCCTAAAATAACGGAGGTAAAACTTATAATGATAAGCATGACTAACACATACAAGCCCGAGGGACTTTTAATCGGAAGCGCTCAGAACAGAGAGCTTTTATCAATGGGACGCGCAGGACTTGAGCGCGCAATGGAAAAAGGAATAATAATGGAAAGCACCGCACTTCTCTGCGATTCCGATATGAATTTGCATATAGATCTGCGAGGAGTAACGGGCATTATGCCGAGAGATGAGGTCTGTCTCTGCCGAGACGGCGAGGAGATAAAGGATATAGCAATAATCACTCGCGTTGGCAAATCGGTCTGCTTCAAGGTAACCTCCATAGAAGAAAAAGGCGGAAGAACAGTAGCTTATCTTTCGCGCAGAGAGGCGCAGATCGAATGTAAGCGAAACTACATTGATGACCTTATCCCCGGTGACATAATTCCCTCCCGCGTGACACACCTTGAACCGTTTGGCGCCTTTGTTGACGTTGGATGCGGAATTGTATCGCTTTTATCCGTCGATTGCATATCCGTGTCTCGTTTTTCGCACCCCAAGGATAGACTTTACTGCGGAATGGTTATAAACACCGTTGTAAAATTTATCGGAGGTGACAAGGACAGAATATTCGTATCAATGCGCGAGCTTCTCGGCACATGGAAGGAAAATGCGTCTCTGTTCACACCGGGGCAAACTGTTGCGGGAATAATACGCAGCGTTGAAAGCTACGGAGTTTTCATTGAGCTTGCGCCCAATCTTGCCGGTCTTGCGGAAATACGCGACGATATTCCCTTTTTGCACGACGATGATATTTGCGGCAGGATGGCGGCAGTCTACATAAAAAGCATCATCCCCGAAAGAATGAAAATAAAGCTTGTTCTCGTCGATTCCTATAAAGGAGAGCTCGGCACACCGTCTCTTGATTATTTCGTTGACTGTGACCGAATAAAGCACATCGATTCCTGGAGATATTCACCGCCCGAATCCAATAAAATAATCGAAACGATCTTTTAAAACGCAAAAGGAGTGCCTCGGCACTCCTTTTTATGCTTTATACAACTCTGCACCGCTTTTCGCCGCGGAGATATGCTTCAATATTAAGACATATTTCCTCACAGCAACGCGCCCTTGCTTCGTATGACCCCCAAGCCATATGAGGTGTCAGGAAAACGTTATCCATTCCGGCGATACTTGTAAAGGGATGATCCGCTCCAAAGGGCTCCTTTGAATACACGTCAACTCCAAGACCTCCGAGCCTGCCCTCAAGGATCGCATCGGCAAGAGCCGCCTCGTCAGCAACCGCGCCTCTTGCAACGTTGATGAGAATAGCATCGTTTTTCATCATTGCAATCCTCTCGCGGCTTATAAGTCCGCGCGTTCCGTCATTTAAAGGGGTGTGCACGCTGATTATATCCGACTCCTTGCAAAGAGTATCAATATCAACGCACTCGACCTCATCACACGGAGTTCTCTTATAAGCGATAACGCGGCATCCGAGAGCATTTGCAACTCTTGCCACCTGCTTGCCTATATTTCCGTATCCTACTATTCCCCATGTTTTGCCATAGATCTCATGATATATGGGTGTCAGAATGTTTGCGCTGACTCCCCTTGTGTATGTTCCGTCCGCAACAGAACGATTATACTCGTTCAGGCGGCAGATAAGAGATAGCACCATAGCCAAAGTAAGCTGTGCTACGTTCTGCGTTGAATATCCTACTACGTTGCAAACTGCAATACCGTTTTCACGGCAATACTCAAGATCTATGTTATCGTAACCGGTAGCTGTAACGCAAACGAGCTTAACGTTTTTGCAATACGGCAGATTATCGCGTCCGACCTTCAGCTTATTGATTATGATCACATCGCTCTCTCCAACGTTTTTTACAAATTCATCCTGCAAGGTGGTTTTGAAAACAGTAAGCTTACCGTATTTCTCAAACATCGAGAGATCAATATCCGAGCCTATCGTTGCGGCATCGAGAAAAACTATGTTCAAGGACATTATTCGTCTGCCTCCTCTGCTTCCTGCTCGGCAAATTTCTGACCTATAATAGCTTCTATCTCAGCCTCTATCTCGGCATCTCTTTTCTGTTCTTCTTCAATTTTTTTCTTGATTGCGCTTGCGGCAACGTATGCTCCGGCGGCAACGACCGCGAGCTTGAAAAGCTTAAATTTTTTCATTTTGTATTCCTCTCAATTTATATTTCAAATCCGAAATAATTTACTGCGTTGTAAAGCGAGATCCGCTCAACGATCTCGGAAGCGGCATCAAGATCGGGATAAAGTCCCTTTTCAAGCCAACCGCCTATGATGTTGCAGAGGATTCTGCGGAAATATTCGTGTCTGGGATAAGACATAAAGCTTCGCGAATCGGTAAGCATACCGAGGAAATTTCCAAGAGAAGCGAGATTTGCAAAGCTCTTCATCTGCGCCTCCATACCGTCGATATTGTCATTAAACCACCATCCGCTGCCCTGAACTACCGTGGGGGTATTGCTTCCATCTCCGCGGCAGAAGCTTCCGCAAAGAGTGCCTACCGCCGCATTATCCGCGGGATTTATCGGGTAGATAATGGTCTTTGGAAGCGCATTGCTCTCCTGCAGATAATTGAGCAATGATGCCATATCCGCAATGCAATTCTGCGCGTGTATCGTATCGTATCCCGAGTCGGGTCCGAGACGGGCAAACATAGTCTTGTTGGGATTGCGGAGAACACCGTAATGAAGCTGAAGCACCCATCCGCGCTTAACGTATTCAAGTCCGAAGAAGCGCATCATCTGAGTCTTCCAAAGAGCAAGCTCGCTCTCGGTAACATCCGCGCCGTCAGAGGCAAGCGCTTTTTTGAATATCTCGTTCGCGTGATAAATATCGGGCTTTGCAAATGGAATGTAGTTATCCATTCCATGGTCAGCGGTCTTGCATCCGAGCGCATCAAAACGGTCGAGGGATACAAGGTAAGCCTTGCAGAGAGAATCATAATCTGTGATCTCAACGCCCGCGCTCTTACCGAGATTAGCTATATAAGCCGCAATTCCCTTTCTCTCTATGTTAAGACCCTTGTCGGGACGGAATGCCGGAAGAACCTGAACCTCAAATCCGGACTCCTTTATCTGCTTGTGAAAGTGAAGATCATCGGCAGGGTCATCGGTTGTACAGACGAGCTTTACGCCGGAATTTTTGATGTAATCGCGCGCGCCCCAATTGTCCTTTGCAATCTTCTCGCGCGTTATATTCCATATAGCCTCGCAATTCTTGCTGTTTATGGTAAGCTCACAGTCAAAGTATCTGCGAAGCTCAAGATGGCTCCAATGGTAAACCGGGTTTCCTATAAGAAGGGGCATGATGCGGCAATACTCGCTGAACTTTTCGAAATCGGACGCATCTCCGGTAATATACCTTTCATCAACGCCACAGGAGCGCATCGCACGCCACTTGTAGTGATCGGCATAGAGCCAAAGCTCTGTAATATTTGTGAATTTCTTGTTCTCCGCAATCTCCGCAGGAACGAGATGACAATGATAGTCAATAATAGGTAACTTTGCAGCATGCTCATGGTAAAGCTTAACCGCCGCAGGAGTTTCAAGAAGAAAGTCCTTATCCATAAATTTTTTCATAATTAGGCCTCCATTTTGATATGAAATATTAACACTATATAATTTTAACACATTTTGAAAGCGTTTTCAATGGATAAATTTCATTTTTGTGATAAAAAATAGCATTTTCGCGTTCTGCTTTTTCAAGCTCCAGCCTTTGCTCTCTCAGATCTGCGATTATCTGCCCCTGCGTTTCGATTTGTTTCTGCCGGTGTTTAATCAGTCTCTGTTCTGCCGACATATCGCAGCCAACCTGTCTTAGCTCAATTTGCAATTCTGCCATTTTGCCGAGAATGTCTCTGTATTGCTTTTTCATCTTTTTAATTTCTGCAGAGTCAACGTTTTGATCAACCGCCGCCTCATAATACTCGTCATCCACCTCTCTTCCCTTCACGTCGGTCTTCGGTGTCAGCCTTTTCGCCTCCCTCTCCACCGCCTCGGGATCAAGATCGTACTGTTCATTGTCAGAACTTTTTTTATCAGAAGTGTTGACAAACTCGCGAAACTTTGCTATAATATACTTAGAACTTACCGCAGACGATGTACTGTCACTCGAAGTTTTTGCTTCCTGATGGCCGACGCGCTCTACAACGGTAAGTTCTTCTATTATTGTGGGGTGTGTTTTTATTATTTCTTCGTCGATGGGAGTGTAATAAACTCCGTCCTTCTGTATAACAGAACACTTCTCCCCCGTCTTCTCCCCGCTAACCTCACTACCAAGAGCCTTATCGACGAGATTCATCATGTCCGCCGCCATGTATGCAGTGTCAGAACTTTTTTCATCAGAAGTGTTGACTATAGGTTCATTTTGGTGTATACTATTGTTGGAAGCAACGTTAGTTGGCGACAAGTTTGCATTTTGCAAGCCCGCCGTTTCTGCGTTGCTTTTTTCTGTTTCTGTAAATTCAAACAAACTACCATCATATACTCATCGCTGTAATAACCCGTATATGTTTTTGTAACCTCCGCCACTTTCTCCGCTTTCGCGTGCTTTATGGCAAAATCTGCGAGTGGCTTGTAGCCCTTCCTGTTTTCAAGATATTATATTTTTTTCCTAAAACTATATACAAATCGGCAAAAATGTGGTAAAATGGAATGTAAAGATGAAAAATGAGAGGCAATTATGTTTAAATGTGATTACCATACACACACGTCTTTCTCTTTTGACGGAGCAAACACGCCAAACGAGCTTTGCGAGGCGGCGATCTCGCGCGGAGTCACCGATCTTGCGATAACCGACCATCTCGAATGTAACTGGCGCGCAGAGGCGGCTTATCCTCCCTTTGACGCGCAAGCACACTACGAGGCGGTAATGAGTGCTAAGGAGAAATACAAAAGCAAGCTGAACCTTTCATACGGTATTGAGATCGGTCAATACGATCAGTACCCAAAGGAGGCTGACGCGCTTTTCTGCCAATTCGATTACGATTTTGTTATAGGCTCTCTACACAATCTCAGTGGCGCGCTTGATTTCTATTATTGGGATTTTGGCGCGGTCTTCCGCGATATGCAGCCCTCATACATCGGTCACACGTTTGAGCGATACATCGACGAGCTGTGCGAGATCGTTGACACGCAGAAAAGGATCGATACGGTAGCACATCTGACCTACATGTATCGCTACTGTGCTATTTCCGGAAATCATTACGATTTCACAAAGCACTCGGAAAAGGTCGAAAAGCTCTTCAAAAAGATGTTATCGCGAGATATAGCCCTTGAGGTCAACGTTTCAACTCTTTGGAGAGATCTCGGCTTTGCAATGCCCGACCGTGAATTTCTTTCGCTTTACAAGGACTGCGGCGGCAAGCTTGTAACGGTTGGTACGGATTCGCACGGTGTTGCTCACATCGGCGAGTGCGTTGACAAGGGTTTTGACCTCCTCCGCTCTGTCGGACTCAACGATATATTGGTCGTAAGAAACGGCGAAAAAACAGTTATTAAAATCTAAAATTCGAAAGGACAAAAAATGGATCTTACAAATTTTAGCCTTTTATTCCCCGATGAAATTACAAAAAAGAATCACTATGCGGGAATCGATTGCCCCGATATTGATATGTATACTCTTGAGCAGCTCGGAATGCTGGAAATATTAGATCTTAAGAGCTCCGATCTCTCCGAATATTTCACCACCTCCCCCTCTGTTATGAAATACAGAAACGAGGTCTTTTCGGATATGATGAAATGCCCCGAGCTCTCCGCAACTCTTGCAAAGCTCATCCCCGTGCTTACCGACATAACAGAGCTTCGCCGTCTTGAAGCCGACAGCCAGAGCGAAGACTATCTTTCAAGTATAACCGAAATCGAGCTCTACATCTCATGCATCGAAATACTTTACGGTGGGCTTAAGAACATAAGATCCGAGCTTCAGAGCCGCGCATTCAACATCTTCGCAGATAAGATAAGCGAGCTTGCCGAATCCGACTACTATAAGGAGCTCAACGAGAAGCTCTCAGAGCTTACAAAGCGCGTGCGAGAGATAAAGAGTATCTCAATAGGGGTAAACCTCGATGCACAGCTTCGCCCTTCATATGCGGGCGTTCTTTCAGTTAACTCCGAGCCCTTTAAATCGGGCGATACCATAAACAAGATTTTGAGACTTAGCTTCAAGGATGACGAGTACACCTGCATTGCCAATCTCGTGCCCTTTGGCAAGAGTCAATCAGACAATCAGAAGACCGCTCTCTCAACCGCGTTCAATTCCGCAATTAACGAGGTTTATCGCTCCTCCCTTAAATCCTGGAAAAAGATCGTACATTCATACGTTCTTGAAAATACCGACTTCCTTCTCACGCTTATGCCCGAGATCGAATTTGTTGTCAAAGGTACCGAGATGCTCTGCAGACTAAGAGACAGAGGCTGCAGCCTTACCGTTGCAGATATAGCCCCCATCGAAACACCTGTGTTCAATGCCGATGACCTCTACAATCCCGTAGTTGCACTGAAGCTTGCAGACGGTGAGGAGATAGTTGCTAACGACGTAAGCTTTACAAAAGATGACGCGCTTATTTTCGTCCTCACAGGACCTAACCGCGGCGGAAAATCTGTTGTTACCTGCGCGCTCGGACTCGCTGTGTCTATGATGCAGCTTGGTATGTTCGTTCCTGCGAAAAAAGCAACCGTAAGCCCCGCAGATGCAATATACACGCATTTCCCCACCGGCGCCGATGACACGATAGACAAGGGTCGACTCGGAGAGGAGTGTGCGCGACTCGGTGAAATATTTGATAACGTTACCAAGTACAGCCTTGTCCTTCTCGACGAGTCCTTCTCTTCAACAGGATCTTACGAAGCATCGTATATTGCCGAGGAGGTGCTTTCCGGAATATCGATGGTAGGCTGCCGTTGCCTTTTCGCAACTCACTTGCATCAGCTTGCCGCAGAGATCGACCGCATCAACGAGGAAACCGTTAAAAACGGAGGATCAAAAATAGACACCCTCGTCGCAGGCATAGAGGAAGGTCGCCGCTCATTCAAGGTTTGGCGCGCAAAGCCCGACGGAAAGAGCTACGCCCACGATATTGCCGTAAGATACGGATTGACATACGAAAACATCCTTAAAAAAATAGGAAAATAAATAAAAAAATAGGTTGCGCCGAGCGCAACCTATTTTTCTTACTTATCTATAAATTGCATAGTCTTATTAAGAAGCTTAGCCATTTCGCCTCTCGTTACGCACATGTGCGCTCCGACGGTTTTATCGGGAAACTCAAGTATTCCGAGAGTATATAAGGATTCAATAGCCGCGCTCGACCATGACGGGATCGAATCCGAGTCCGCAAACACAAGAGTCACCTCAGGCTTTGCATATCCGATCATATTACTGATTATCACCGCCGCCTCGGATAAGGTTATGCTTTCATCGGGTCTGAAAACAATTTCGCCGTTATATCTGATACCGCTAATGTATCCCTGCGAATAAGCAAGATGTATGTAACCCTTCATAGCGGGATTTATATCCTCGTCGTCGGCAAATTCTGTGCAGGAAACGTCGGGAACGTTCTTTATACCTATCGCATTCATTGCAGTTATAACAAACTCGGCTCTGCTGACTTCTCTGTCAGCATCAAAGCAAAAATAATTACCGACCTGCGTACCGTTCATAAGTCCGCTTTCGGTCACAGCAATGGCGTGAGTGTAAAGCTCATCTCCGATAAGATCGCTGTAAACAGTAGAGGTTTTCTGCGCGTTCACCTCAACCGTAACGGTAGCCGATGTGCTGTAATTGCCGTACTTATCTCTTGCCACGTAGGAAAAATTATCCTCACCCGTGTAAGATTCTGAGGGTGTATAGGTATATACTCCAAGCGTTTTGTCAACCATAGTAACTACCCCGTGTGAGGGATATCTGACAATTTCATATGTCAATTCATCACCCTCGGGATCGTATGCGGAAAGCACACCGCTTACCTTGATATTTTTGTATGTCTCTGTATTCAAGGAAACAAAGGATGCAGTCTTTACAGACGGCGAATAATTGATCTCATCTATCATGAATATGTTGCAAACCATATCGTAAGCGCAACCGTTCACTCTGAATTTAAAGCTTGCGTTTTTGCCGATGCCGCCATCAGCCTCTTCATATGTCATAAGAGAGATATTTGATCCGCTTACCGTCTGTCCGACAGATACCCCCTCGCTGCCTATGTAAAGCGATCCGCACGAAATATCGGGGAGCTCGGTCACGGTTATGCTCTCAACACTTGCAAGATTCATCGCGCAAGCAAATCTCTCCGCAGAAAAATAAAGCGCGTTACCCTTAATACCTGCAATGACCATTTGACTCTGTTGAGCAACAACGTCAAGTCCGCAGGACACCTCACTTTGCGCATTGGCTATTACCCCTGTACCGCTTGAGACCAATAAGTTCTCCGTCTCGTTACTTTTCCCGCATCCCACAAGACATAAAACCAATACCGACGCACATGCCATTATAAGTATTTTGCATACACTCCTCATAACATCCTCCAAAAATATTTTTCTGTATCAATTATATTGTCCGATACATCCAAATATTACGTTGCCTTCTCTTTTAAAATATAAACTTGTTTTTTACAAGTTACAATTTATTCGCACATTTGTGAGCTTTGTGTGTTATAATCAATAGGTCAGTAATATTTTAGGAGGCAAAATGGAATTTAAAATAAGCAAGGATGACGCAGGACTAACAGTCATTGCATTCTTAAAGAGAAAGCTTAAAATATCAAATTCGGCGCTGACCTCGCTAAAGCAAACTGAAATGGGCATTTGTGCCAATGGGGATCACGTAACCGTAAGATATATTTTGCGCGAGAACGATCTTCTCACTGTAAAGGAAAAGGATTCGTTTGAGGATGTAAACGAGGCGGTCGAGCCGCACGAATTACCCTTGAATATCCTTCTTGAAACCGATGAGCTTTTCATAATAGATAAGCCACCCTTTATGCCCACTCACCCATCGCACAATCATACAGATGATACAATAGCAAATGCTCTTGCGCACATATACAAGGAAAGACAAGAGCCCCTCGTCTTCAGACCGATAGGCAGGCTGGACAAAAACACAAGCGGATTGTCACTGATAGCAAAAAACGTTATATCCGCTTCATTTCTTCATAATGCTCGCTCAAACGGACTTATGAAGAAGAGATATATCGCCTTGCTTGACGGATGTATTTCCGAAAGCGATCAGTGGAACACCACACAAACCTATATGAAGCGCATGGAAGACAGCGTAATTGTAAGATGCGTTGGCAATTCCGATGATCCGAATGCTTTTATCGCAAAAACCCTCTGGCGCGTGATCTGGGCAAATGATAAGGTCAGCCTTGTCGAGGCAATACCCGTAACCGGGCGCACTCATCAGCTCAGAGTCCATTTTTCTCACCTCGGTCATCCGATTCTGGGCGATGATATTTACGGAAAGGAAAGCGAGCATATATCCCGCCACGCGCTTCATGCATACAGTCTGACTATTCCGATGCCCTACAACGGCGAATCGGTCACATTTGTCTCAATGCCCCCAAAAGACATGCAAAATTGCTTTGCATCCCTTGCAGGTAAAGATCTTACAGAAGAAATACAAAACATAAGGAATAATGATGGAAACTAATAAAACTAATGAATTTAACGACACACACAGAGACGAGATAATAGAAAAAGAGCTCTATGACTCGTTTTCCGACAAAGAAAAAGAAAGATGGAGCAAGCTTGATCCAAAGATCGAAAGGATACCCTTGTGGAGTAAGATCTCGCTCGGCTTTCTGCTTGTTTCAGCGATAATTTACCTTGTTTTTTGCCTAAGCCCCGCCTTCTCTGATTTCTTCAATAAATACATCAGCGGAGCATTAAGGCTTTTGCTGGCGCAAATAACAAATCTTATCCCATTTTCGCTCGCAGAGGCGGCTCTTCTTTTGGTTCCCGTAATACTCTTCCTCGCAATAAGATTCATATGGAAGCACCGCTGTCACACTCGCAAATCTACCGTCGTAACTATTGTATGTATCTTTTCTATTGCATCAATGTTTCTCTCAAGCTTCGTCTGGGTTTTCGCTGCAGGATACAGAGGAACAACTCTTGATAAAAAGCTTGGTCTTGAGGCGGAGCCGATCGACCGTTACGATCTTTACAACGCGGCAATATATATGGCAGATGAAATAAATGCTCTCGTTCCCGAGATCGAATACGATTCCGAGGGATTTTCGGTAATGCCATATACAATGGCAGAAATGAATAACAAGCTTCTTGACGCATACAAGAGCTTTGCATCAAAAAATGATTTTCTCAATACCTTTCACAGCCGCTTAAAGCCTGTGTTGCTCAGCGAGGCTATGTCATATGCCCATATAACGGGAATATACACCTTCTTTACGGGTGAATCAAATCTTAACGTAGGATTCCCCGATTATACAATCCCCTACACCGCCGCGCACGAGCTTGCGCACCAAAGAGGAATCGCAAGAGAGGACGAGGCAAATATGATAGCCTTCCTTGTTTGCCTTGAATCCGAGGATGCCTATATAAGATACTGCGCATATCTGAACATGTATGAATATATAGTAGACGCGCTCTACGATGCCGATAAAAAGCTGTTCAGAGAGGCATATTCCAAGCTTCCCGAAAGCGTTTACAAGGAGCAGGTAGCATACAGCAAATTCTTTGAGAAATACTCAAGCTCGGTCACAAGCCAGGTCAGCGGCGCAGTCAACGATGCGTATCTTCAATCCCAAGGAACCGTTGGCAAGCAAAGCTACGGCATGGTGGTCGATCTTACGGTAGCATACCTTAAAAAATGCAAAAACATTGATTAAAAAAATCCGCCGACTAACTGTCGGCGGATTTATTGTTTATTTATAGTATTTGTCGACTATACCCTTAAGGTATTTCATCGATCTTGCGATCTCCTCTGCCTGAGCACCGTCTCTTATCTCTCGCTCAATGGTAACGAAGCGATCGTATCCGAGATCATGAAGCATCGAGAAGACCTTTTCAAAATCAACGTGTCCATCTCCGATATTGACCTCCTTGCCAAGTCGGCGAGGATCTGTCGGAGGTAAACCGTCCTTTGCGTGCATATTGCGCACATAAGGTCCGAACGTATAGAGCGCATCCACGGGATTTCCAAAGCCGTACATTATCATATTTCCCGTATCGAGATTTATGAAAACGTTATCAAGTCCGATATCCTGAATCAATCTCAAAAGGCTGATCGGAGATTCTCCTCCGGTCTCAAAGAGAAAGTTCATACCATTCTTTTTAAGCGCATCTGCTACCAGTCTTACCGAGCAAACCATCTCGCTGTAAGCGCGCTCAAAGGGATTGTTCGGCACGGGGCCCGCGTGTACAATCATATCCGTAATGCCAAGACGACTCATAAAAGGAATTACAGACATAATGTAATTTATGCGTCCCTCTCTGAATGCAGAGGAATTAAGTCCCGCATTGTGATAATCAAAATAGTTATCAAATTTGGTAAAAGCATCACGATATCCCGCAAATTGTGCGGAGATCTCTATGCCGTGCTTTTTAGCACTTTCTCTGATAATATCCGCATGGCTGAGATCATAAATCGCAGGCTTGTAAACAAGCTGGCAGGAGTCAAAGCCCATAGCCTTGATTTCAGAGAATTTTTCATCAGCCACCGCGGCAATATCCACGCCCTCGGGGATTCTCACAAAGGTTCCGTATTTCATAGCTTGATTCCCCTTATTTGCCCGCGAACATTTCTTCAACGGTTACTGCTCTGCCAAGCGAGCTTGAAAGCTTTGCGGCATCAACCGCAACCTGGCTATAAATACCCTCGGATATAGTAGCCGCATACTCGTCCTTGTTGCCCATAAGAAGATCGATAAAGGAACGGCTCTGTCCGCGCGCCTTAAACTCGTCGGGAACCGCGATCTCCTCAAATGTGTTCGTGGGAATATTATCTCCCGTGCAGCGGAGAAGCACCTGCTTACCTGCATCATAGATAAACTTAAGAGCACCCTTTGAGCCGATAACGTAAAACTCTATCTTATCTCTTTCGGTGGTTGCAGTTCTTGAAACGATAACGTTTGCAGTTATGCCGCTTTTAAGCTTACAAATGATCTCTGCCCAGTCGTCCGTTGTAACGTCTCCCCACTCGTCAGAATCTATGAACTGACGGCGCTTGACGATAGTTCCTCTCTCGCAGTAAATTCTCTCAAATTCCTGACCGAAGAAACGAACGGTATCAAACATATGTGAGCCAAGGTCACAAAGCACGCCGGAGCCTGCGCGCTCCTCAAGGAATCTCCATTCCATTCTGCGTCCCTTCCAAAGTCCGCTGTCCTTGATGCACTTGATATACATATGGTGTATGTCACCTATCTCGCCCTGATCAATGAGGTATTTCATATATCTCGGGTAGTCACGGTAACGCCAGGAGAAGCAGACGAAAACAGGAAGTCCCTTTTCCTCTGCCTTTTTCTCAATAGCAAGGCTCTCGTCAAAATTCATACCGATAGGCTTTTCAACGCTGACCGCAAGTCCTGCATCCAATGCCGCCAATGCGATCTCTGCGTGAACATCGTTAGATGTACAGATGTCAACCGCATCAACAAGTCCGCTTTTGATGAGGTCGCGATAATCAGAAAATCTGTTTTCTGCGGGGATCTCAAGCCTGTCACCGGTCTTATTGAGCGCTGTGGGATTGATATCGCATACTGCGGTTATTTCGCAATCGTCCATGCAATTTTGAAGATAAGACGGAATGTGTGCCGCGTTACAAATGCCGCCCGTACCGATAAGTCCTATTCTGATTTTCTTCATTTCGTTATTTCCTTTCAAATTTTGATTTATTTTGCAGAAATTTCTGCTTATTTTCCTTAAAATTCATTATACATAAAATTCGGGTGTTTTTCAAGCGCATTTTCGAGCAAAAAATTGTACGATTCGATTTTTTAAAATTAGGTATTGACAATTTTTTATACAATGGTGTAAAATAGAGTCATGGGAGGTGATATTCCTTGAATTATATAAAAATTGAAGATCTCGCATATGTAGATTTTGACATAAAGGGCGCAAAGGCAAGCGCCGCCTCGTTCCCCATTGATATAGAAATCGATTATTTGTCGGAAGGTAGACAAAGATACCTTATACACATGCTTACCGATGGAACGAGAATATATAAAACAGAAAGCGAGACCGCGGTCATTTCATCCGGATCTCTCATATTTCTTCCCCACGGTACAAGGTACAGCACCAATTCAGTGGATGTGGGAAATCCTTATTGCAAGGGTCTTAGCATCATTTTTGATCTGGTGGATTCAAATGGCGATCTGCTACAGATCGAAAACGACGTGCTTCATATCAGGCATGACACAAACGGTATATTCATTAAGCTCTGCAACAAAATGCTCAAATGCACTCTCGAATCCCCCGATAATATTTTGGAGATGAAGAGCCTTTTGCTGCGCTTTCTTTCCGAGCTTGCCAAGGATGTAAAAAAGGATCCGCCCGCCGAGCTCGCCCCCGCATTTGAATTACTTACAACACGCTACAAGGAAAATCTCGCGGTCAAGGAATACGCAGACAGCTGTCACATGAGCGAAAGCTATTTTAGAAAAAAATTTACCACTTTCGCCGGACGCTCACCGATACAATACCGAAACGAGCTTCGCTTTGCCGAGGCAAGACGTCTGTACTCGGAGGGATTAACGCTTCATGAGATCGCAGAGGAAACCGGATTTTTTGATGCCGGCTATCTGTCAAGGCTCTATAAAAAATGTCACGGACGTACACTTAAAAGTGAGTCCGAGAAGGATCTGATTTAGCGAATTTTTTTCAGCTGTTTTTTCTGTAAAAACGCCAAAAATCATTATCAAAAAATTGCCTCACGGAATACAATATCCGTGAGGTAATTTTTTTATTTTTATACATTTTTAATGTCGCACTAATGCGTTCTGTTCGTACAACGACAGAATTATTTAACGAATTTAACTTTTTATTCTTTTTTTATTCATTTATTGCTGTTTTGTATTTGTTTATTTCATATTTTAGGCTATTTTTAGCCATTTAGAACAAAAGTATTATTTATCCGTGTCATACATTAAGAACAAAATCAAAAATTATTATTTACAAAATATGTAAATAAATTATAAACATTTTCATTTTTCTCTTTACATATTTATGCATATATGATATAATATATACATGTCACCCACCAAGAAAATATTACATTTTTCAGCATATTTCGGCATGGCAAAAGCCGCGCTTCAAACAATAAATTTTTAAAGTAATCTTCACGGTAATCACCGTGAAAACAGGAGGATATTATGGAACAGATCATCATCAACGGCGGCGCTCCCCTTTACGGTAACGTATCTATTGGCGGCATGAAAAATGCGGCCCTCCCTGTCATCTGTGCATGCGCACTCAACGAGGAAACATGCGTTATTGATAATATCCCTCCCGTAAGTGATATAGAGACTCTTCTTGACATTTTGTCCGCAATGGGTGCATCTGTAAGAAGACTTACAAAGTACTCTGTGGAGATAAACTGCAAGAATCTTATTCCCTGCACCTCTCCTATGGAGCTTGCAAACAAGCTTCGCGGATCCTCTTATCTTCTCGGTGCGGAGTTCGGAAGATTCGGAAAAGCAAGCGTTTCTCATCCCGGCGGATGCAGCATTGGCGCTCGTCCTCTCGACCTTCACATGAAGGCATTTGAGGCACTCGGTGCCGACTGCTCTCACAGAAACGGAAGACTTGAGGTTGAGTCTGAAAACGGTAGAGCAATCGGAAGCAACATCTATTTCGACAAGGTATCCGTTGGCGCAACCGCAAACGCCATCCTCGCTTCTGTTCTCGCAGACGGTGTAACAGTTATTGATAACGCCGCTCGCGAGCCTCACATAGTCGACCTCGCAGTATTCCTTAACGCATGCGGCGCATGTATTACCGGTGCAGGTACATCTGTAATCAAGATAAAGGGTGTAGAAAAGCTCCACGGATGCCGTTACTCTATCATCCCCGACATGATCGAAGCAGGTACATATATGGCGGCAGTTGCAGCAACCGGCGGCCGCGTTACAGTAACCAACGTTATTCCCAAGCACCTCGAAGCAATCTCCTCCAAGCTTGAAGAGGCCGGTGCAACCGTTACCGTAGGCGATGACTACGTAACAGTTGAAAGCACAGGCAAGCTCAGAGGAATCAGCATCGTAACTCAGCCCTACCCCGGATTCGCAACAGACATGCAGGCTCAGTTTGGCGCAATGCTTTGCTTTGCTGAGGGTACATCTGACATAGTAGAAAACATCTTCAACAGCAGATTCCAATATACCGACGAGCTCTCCAAGATGGGCGCGGATATCAAGGTTAACGGAAATCACGCGGTTATTCGCGGCGGTGCAAAGCTCTCCGGTGCTCCTCTTCTCTGCCACGATCTTCGCGCAGGTGCTGCAATGGTAATTGCCGCTCTCGCAACCAACGACAGATCCGTCATTGAAGGTATTGACAAGATCGAGCGCGGTTATTATAATATAGTAGGAAAGCTTCGCGATCTCGGCGCAAGCATTCAAAAAAAATCCGACTACACGGACGAGCAAAGATACACCGCTACGTACTGATCTCTACGTATCATAAAGACTTATTTCATAAAAAGCGGAAACGGCAAATCGCCGTTTCCGCTTTTTTGGTTCCCACGCATAAAAAGAAAAGCCTCTACATATATTTTAGCGAAAACACATCGTCTAAAAATATGGGAGGATTTTTATGGCAGAGCATTCTATCTATCAAGACATAGCGCAAAGAACCGGCGGAGACATATACATAGGAGTCGTAGGACCCGTCCGCACCGGAAAATCAACTTTTATCAAGCGCTTCATGGAGGCATTGGTGCTCCCGAATATCACTGAGGGATATTCAAGAGAACGCGCGAGAGACGAGATGCCTCAAAGCGCCGCCGGCAAGACCGTTATGACAACAGAACCCAAATTTATTCCTGATGAGGCAGTGTCAGTCAATGTTGATTCCTGCTCCACTTTCAAGGTGAAAATGGTTGACTGCGTTGGATATATTGTTCCCGAAGCGCTCGGAACCATCGAAGACGGTCAGCCTCGAATGGTTCGTACACCCTGGAGAGAGGATCCCATGCCTTTTGTTGAGGCGGCAGAAATGGGAACACATAAGGTTATAAGTGAGCATTCCACGATAGGTATGCTTGTAACAACTGACGGAACGATCGGTGATATTTCGAGATCAAGCTACGTAGAGGCCGAGGAAAGGATCGTCAGCGAGCTTAAGGAGCTTGGAAAGCCCTTTGCGGTGATCCTTAATTCCGCCAGACCTCAAAGTGACGATGCAATAGCACTTGCATATGAGCTTGAATCAAAATATGAGGTTCCGGTTGCGCTTGTTTCCTGCATTGATCTTGACGCAGAGGATATTCGGCATATTCTTGAATTGGTGTTACACGAATTTCCTGTGTGCGAAATCAGAATCTCATTACCCGAATGGACTACCGCTCTTGACGGCGCACATCCGATCAAAACTTCCCTTCTCGAAAGCATCCGTGACTGCGCAGACAAGATAACAAAGGCGGGCGACATACAGGAGGCATTCTCACAGCTGTCCACGAACGAATATATAAAAAATGTCGCTATAAATGAAATAGATCTCGGCACGGGATGCGCAACGCTTTCTGTATCTATGAACGATGGTCTCTACTACGACGTTATAAGCGAGCTTACGGGATTTAGCATCAGCGGCGAAGAAGACCTTATTTCCCTTCTCAAGTCATTGGCGGAAATGAAGGAAAGATATGACCGTGTTGAGTCTGCGCTTGACGAGGCAGAGGAGCGCGGCTACGGAATCGTAATGCCCGACATTAAGGATCTCCACCTTGATGAGCCCGAAATCGTAAAGCAAGCGGGCGGATACGGCGTAAGACTCAGAGCATCCGCTCAATCGATACACATGATAAGGGCTAATATTGAAACCGAAATAAATCCCATTGTTGGTACGGAGCAGCAATCAGAGGATCTTGTTAAGTATATGCTTAATGAATTTGAAGAGGATCCTCAGCGCATTTGGAGCTCCAACATGTTTGGAAAAAGCTTATATGAGCTTGTCAACGAGGGTCTGCACACCAAGCTCGATCACATGCCCGAGGCTTCAAGGAAAAAGCTTTCCGAGACCCTTGAGCGCATTATTAACGAGGGCAGCGGCGGACTTATCTGCATAATACTTTAAATCGTATTTGTATTTTACTGCGACAAAAAGATCAAAGCCTCTTGCTTTTGCAAGAGGCTTTTTGTACTATTCAATTTTTGACATTTCCCTTTGAGCCATTACGAGACCGTAGTAAATGCCGTGCTTGTCAAGCAACTCATCGTGCGTTCCGACCTCGGCAACCTTACCCTTATCAAGTACGACAATCCTTGTTGCATTACGCAAAGTGGAAAGCCTATGCGCTATTGCGATCGTCGTTCTGTTCCTTGAGAGGTTTTTCAAGGCATCCTGAATCTGCTTTTCGGTCTCGGTGTCAAGCGAAGCGGTAGCCTCATCAAGAATAAGGATCTTGGGATCGCGCAAGAGCGCTCTCGCTATTGCTATTCTCTGTCTTTCACCGCCCGACAGCGTATATCCTCTCTCGCCTACCTTTGTATCGTAACCGTCACTGAGCTTTATAATAAAGTCATGACATCCCGCAAGCTTGGAAACCGATATGATCTCCTCCCTTGTGGCTTCGGGCTTTGCATAAGCTATATTTTGATATATAGTTCCGGAAAACAGGAAGGTCTCCTGAAGAACGACACCCATCTGCGAGCGCAACGCCTCTTGGGAAATATCCCTTATATCAATTCCGTCTATCGTAATGCTTCCCTCTTCAACGTCATACATTCTCATAATAAGATTTATAAGCGTTGATTTTCCGACACCGGATTTACCGACAAGACCGATAAACTCACCCGACCTTATATGTATATCTACATTTGTCAGCACGTCACTTCCGTTGTCGTATCCAAAGGAAATGTTGTTTATATCAATGTCGCCCTTGAATATTGGGCTTACCGCTTGTTCGTTATCGGATATCTCCTCTTCCTCATCAATTATCTCAAATATCTTAGCAGCAGAGGTGATAAAATTGAGTACCTGTCTTGGCATGCTTGAGAACATTCTCAAGGGGCCGTATATCATTGATGCGTACATCGAGTATTTTGACATTTCTCCGAGCGTCATGCTTCCGCCAAGTATCTCATTGCCCACATAAAACAGTATGATGAATTCACCAAATGACATCATAAACTGAATGACCGGCATCAAGGAATACCAAAGCGTATCGGACTTGATCTGCATATCGCGCTCGTCTGCGGCCGCTCGGTCATATCTCTCACTCTCTTTAGCCTCCATGCCAAAGGATTTTACCACTCTGATACCCGAAAAGATGTCATGCAAGATCGAGTTTGATTTTGCAGATAACTGCCAGCAGCGTCTAAAAAGCTTATGTGCTTTTTTCCAAAACATACTAAAGCCAAATATAACCAGCGGTACTGGTATGAGAACAAGCAAGAACAAAAGGCTTAAATCAGACACAAGAAATACAATGCCGATCGCCAAAAACAATAGTATCTGCTCAATAAGTGACGGCAGGTAATGGACAAGGAAGTTCTGCACCTGCCCCACGTCGTGCGACACACGGCGCATAAGCTCTCCCGCCGTTCTCTTTGATATTTTTGAAATAGACAGCTTTTGTATCTTTGCAAAAAGCATATTTCGAAGATCAATAATAAGACCGTTGCTTGCATTTATCAAAATATGGGAGCGCAGCATTGAAAGCAATCTCAGGATAACCTGAACGCCTATCATAGCAAATATTATAAACACATAATTGACTACGGAGAGATTCTGCGGAGTCGCACTATTGATATATTCGTCTGTTACAATTCTGTTAAGCTCCGGCAAAACGAGGTTTAAGACACTCACCGCCACAAACAAGACAACAGACAAAATAATGAATGTTTTGTACGGCTTCATCACCTGCCAAAGTCTTTTAAGGGTTTTAAGCTTATCTGTACAGTGTGTGCATATCCCTCTGCGCATCGGGCGCCCGCACTTCGGACATCTTTTTGAGTTGCCGCCGTCAAGGTCCTTTTTCATGGCATCCTTCGACACATCGTAATCAGCAAAGCCAACACCGTTAATAATTCGATTGAATTTCTTTGCGGCGGCAACCGTTCTTTTGTTTAGCGTCATATCGGATCTGCAAAGCATATGCTCAGAGCCATCGGATTTCAAGGTGTATGACAAAACGCACGATCCAACGCACGTCTCCGCCTTAAGCTCGGAAATGTCAGTCAGCATAGTCCTTGAAACATTTGCTCCGTCGGCAAAAACACGCACCGATTCCCTGTCAATCAAGACATATCCGCTACATCTGCCCTGGGGATCGTCAGGATGCAAATTGTACGGAAGAGCGATTATTAAATCTTCTTTTTTGAGATCAGGGCAAAGCTTTTGAAGCATATCATTTGATAAAGTGTCACGCGCAGTGCCTTTTTTCTTTTCCTTCACAATTCATCCTCCTTTCCCCTTTTTAATATAAGCTTTTACAAATATATCTCTATTTTTCTGTAACTTTTTGAACTCAGTGAAGACACATCGGGAATCGCAAATCGGTTACCGTCCACATCGACAAGCACAAGGCTGTCCTGAGCTGTGTGAATAATGTTCTTGTAGGTATCCTGCATTGTGAAGCTCATTTCACGACCGCCATCAAGCAATACCTTCCAATATGAAAATCCGTATCTTTCCTTGACGCTCTTTATCTCGCTTATTACCGGCAAATAGTATCTTCTCGCTATTTCTTCTTTCAGCAAAGCAACTGTATCCGCATCAAAATCCTCTACTGTATAAATTATGCCGATCTCCTTTTTTTCATCTCCGAGTACCGAAATATAGTCGAATGGGAGATTGTGCGGAAATGCCCTGTGCAGGTATATTCTGTTATGCGTTTTCTCTTCTCCGTTTTCGATACAAACGAGAGTCAGAAAACCGTTTTCTTTTTTAAATCTCGCATTTTGCGAATCCAAGCGCAGAATCTGCGCGGACTTTTCATTTAAGATTTCATTTTCCATGCAAGGTCCTCCAATCATTCGACTATTCCTGCATTTTTGAGCGCTTCCTCCTGCAGGGTGTAGAGCTTGTTATAAACCCCACCCTCTATCATAAGAAGCTCCTTGTGAGTTCCGCGCTCAACTACTTTTCCGTGCTCGATAACAATAAGCTCGTCTGCATCTCGCAGAGTTGAAAGTCTGTGCGCTATCATTATCGTTGTTTTATCGCGCGTAAGCTCGGTTATAGCGTTTTGAATTTTCTTTTCGGTCTCGGTATCCATAGCGGCGGTAGCCTCGTCAAGGATCAAAACCTTAGGGTCTCTCAATATCGCTCTGGCAATAGAAAGCCTTTGCTTTTCACCGCCCGAAAGATCCTTGTATCCAAAGCCTATCTTGGTGTCGTAAGCATCGGGAAGCTTGACGATAAAATCATGCGCTCCCGAGAGCTTTGCGGCACGAACTACCTCCTCGTAGCTTGCATCGGGCTTTGCGTACTTTATATTATCAAGTATAGAGCCGATAAAGAAAAACGTTTCCTGTGACACTATAGCTATATTCTCATACAAGGCTTTGAACGAAAGCGACTTTACGTTATGACCGTCCACGAATATTTCGCCATCATCGCTGTCGTATAAACGCATTAAAAGATTCACAATGGTGCTTTTACCCGCACCTGTATGACCGACTATTCCGAGTGTTTTTCCCGCTTTTACATCAAAGCTTACATCATCTATAACCTTATGATTCTTTATATAGGAAAAATGAACGTTTCTGAATTCAACGTCTCCGCGTATTTCTTCAGGTGTGATCGCATCATCCCTTTCGGTTATATCGGGCTCGGTATCATATATTTCAAAAAGTCTCTGGAGAGCATTCGTGCTTGATGCAGACCAATCTATCATCTCCGCAAAGAAATACATAGGGCTGTATATCATATTGACATATGCTACAAATTTAATGAGCTGACCGTATGTAAAATCACGGTATCCCGAAATTACCATCCATCCGCCTACGCCGAGGGCTATGATATTTCCAAGATACAAAATAAGTCCCAACGACGGATACACATAGTTATTGAACACTGAAAGATTCTTGCTGTACTGTGCGGCCATTCTGCTTGTGCCCTCAAATCTCTCAACCTCCGCGCGCTCACGCGAGAAGGCTTTAACTACACGCATACCTGTCAGAACATCCGAAAGCTGTGAATTTAATTTTCTTGCTCCGGAATATGTCTTTGCGTGAAGCTTCATTTCCTTGCGGTAGCTTCTGAGTATCATAATGAAAAAGAGAGGCACGGTAAAGAGCGAGCAGAGTGCCAACAAGGGATTTTCAATAAACAAAATAACGCAAATAACAATTACTTGTACGACGTTGATCAGAAAATACGGAATACCGTCGCAGAAGAAATAATATATCGTATTTGAATCGTTATTTACCTGCGTCATCAGAGCGCCGGTTTGTCTGCCGTTGAAAAACGAGAGAGATAGCTTCTCTATCGACGTAAACACGGTCATCTTCAGATCATATACTATTCGCGCGGCGATTTTAGCGGAAATTCTACCGTTGATTATCGTAAATATTTGCATCAGCACTCTTGTTGCAACTATCATACCCACAACGAGCAATATCTCTCCGAAGAATTTGCCGTTGACATTCAAAACCTCGTCAACAAAAAATTCCTTCGAAAAATACGGAACCAATATGCTTGTCGCTGTAAGCAAAACAAGAGAGATCAGCATTATCGCGATATATCTCTTGTATTTTACAAGGAACATGCCAAATCTGCGGTACAGCTTTCCCTTTTCCATACATCTGGGGCAGACCTTACGGTTCTTATCGGGATAACGCATTCCGCATTTCGGGCAACAACGCGATTCGGGTTTATCCTCATCGTCGATCTCAAAGTCAACGCCCTCAATGTCGCCCTTCTTCATACGATCAAAGTATTTGATGAAGATCAACAGCGATGCGCGGCAGCTATTTGTCATTGCACAAAGAAGCTCATATTCATCCGACTCGCGCTTGGCGGTCAGCATAGCGCTTGATTGCATTTCCTCGAGCTTGAGCTTTTTTATATCTGCTACGCTATACTCTTTGAACGATGCTTCGGACCACACTGTCTTCACCGATTTATTATCCGCTCCGACCTTGTCTATTGCAGTGCATCCCGAGACGACGTATATGCTTTCGGCAGATGCCAGAACATAGGTATCGCAAAACGCAAATTCTGAGTTCATGTCGCAATAGCTTGCCAACATTATCTTTGAGACATCAACACCGTACGACACAAGTGAATCGAATATAAACTGCGGTATTTTGTCTGTTTTCAGCACATACATCACCTCTCTTTCAATAAATATCGCATTATAAGTTAATTATAAAGCTTTTTTCCCTTTTTGTCAATAAAACACCGAATATAAAAATTATTTTAAGCTTTTATTATTGAAAAAGTTCGAAATTTATGATATACTTTAAGTAATAAATGAAAAGGAGCCGCAAAATGAAGGGCTTAAAAACCATATACATATGCTCAAACTGTGACTACCGTTCGCCAAAGTGGATGGGAAAATGTCCGTCCTGCAACCAATGGAATACTATGGTAGAGGATGTTATAAACACATCCCCCGAGGAGCCACAGCAAAAAAGGAAGAGTCTTTCCGGATCTCTCGGCGCAGATAACCACGCTATATCATACGATGAGCTCCAGATACCCGATTACATACGCTCAAAAACCGGTCTTGACGAGCTTGACAGGGTTTTGGGCGGAGGACTTGTTCACGGATCTGTCGTACTGATTTCCGGAGAGCCCGGAATAGGTAAATCAACGCTTTTGATGCAGATATCCGAATGCCTTGGAGCCAACAAAAGGGTTCTATATATTTCGGGCGAGGAATCGGGCGGACAAATAAAGCTAAGGGCAAAAAGACTTGGAGTTTCGGGAAAAAATCTCTTTATTTTAACCGAAACCAATTTGGACAGTATACTCAAGGAATCCGATCAAATAAAGCCGGATTTTATTATCATCGACTCGATACAGACGATATACGACGACATGATAAAGTCCGCTCCCGGCAGTATTACTCAGGTTCGTGAGACTGCGCTTACTCTGATAAACAAAGCCAAATCCCAGGGCATATCCATGCTCTTGGTAGGTCATGTGAACAAGGAGGGCGGCATTGCAGGTCCTAAGGTGCTTGAACATATGGTTGATGCGGTTCTCTGCTTTGAGGGTGAAAAGCTCCAGTCTTACCGTATAATCAGAGCAAATAAAAACCGTTTTGGATCTACTAACGAAATCGGTGTTTTTGAAATGACCGACAAGGGACTTTTAGAAATTCCCAATCCGTCCGAAATGCTGCTTTCGGGAAGACCGAAAAACACACCCGGTAACTGTGCCGTATGTACGATAGAGGGTACGCGCCCGATCATCGCCGAGATTCAGGCGCTTGTTTCCCCAACTGCGTTCCCCTCTCCGAGACGTACTGCGAACGGCATTGATTATAACCGTCTCTGCCTTATTATCGCGGTGCTTGAAAAGCGTTTGGGTTTGAAATTCTATCAAAATGACGTATATATGAACGTTATAGGCGGCTTGTATCTCAACGAGCCCGCAAGCGATGCCGCAATAGCTCTGGCATTGATATCCTCGCTTACGGACAAGTCGGTTCCCGATGATCTTATTGCTATCGGAGAGCTTGGTCTTTCGGGCGAATGCCGCGCGGTATCCAATATTGAGCAGCGTGTTAAGGAAGCCTCAAGACTTGGATTTACAAAAGCGATAGTTCCCTTTAAGAATATAGAAAAGCGCAATTTAGATACGAATATCGAGCTTATTCCGATACACAGCATTTATGAAGCTATAAGAGTTCTTGTGAAAACTCAAGACTAACGAAAAAGCTGCTACCTTTAAAGTAGCAGCTTTTTTTAGCCTCCCCAATCGGGGTTAAAGCGGTTTAGGTCTCTGTCGCCAAGCTTCAGCATAAACAATGTTCTGAAATCATTGCCCTCGCCCACTCCCTTGGTAGCAAGATCATCCTTGTGCCCGAGGCGTCTTGCTGTTGCCCAGGTTGATTTGAAGGCGGCGCGACCGTATGTATCCCACAATGCCAAGCCATCAGCCCCGCAGTTGTACAGATCCATTGCCCTATCACGAAATTCCTCACAAGACAGGTGTCTCGGTAGTATCTCGAAATATAGCTTAACTCCGTATTTCTTTTCAAGAGACATCCATTCCTCTACTCTCTCGCGCTGATCCCTGGGGCCGCATAATTCTCCGCGGTAGTTTACAATAGGCTCGATCGTTTCAAAATCGCACGGACGCATATTTACATGATAAGAGGTACGGACATAATTGGTATATTTTTCAATATCAAGTCTTTCCTTCCTGTCGTCCTTCCAAACGTCTCCGACAAGAAGCTCGTGTACCCTTTGCGGATAAGAAATTATTGCGCTGATCAATCCCTGCTTAGCCCATTCTTCGGCATCCAGAGCAACGTATTTTGAATCATACAAGGAATACAGCGATCTGAAATGTATCTGAACCTTGTTTTTTTCAAACCGCTCGTCGAGAGCCTCTCTGAGCTCTCTTACAAATCCCGTCATTATATCGCAATGAAGCTTGTTTAGTCTCGGCTCATCAAGAGGAAGCTCATACGGATATTCCCCGTAAAGCTCATAAAATTTTTCGGCTACGGGCTCCTCAAAAAGAACGTACGGAATACCTCTGTGCGCCATTATCGTAACCGCATCACATCCCGACTCCGCGCACTTGACAAGCTCGTCGATCATAAATTTTCTGACCTCGGGATATGCGTACGACATAGCGCGTATTTCGTCGCCGTTTCTGTCTTTTGTACGCCACTCCGGGTGGGACTCAACAAAGTCGCAATCAAAATAAAATTGGTCATACGGGAAAGGCATTCCCCAGCCTCCCATGCGCATGGATACGCTTGATTTGATGCCCATTTTCTTGCACTGATCAACTACGGTATTTATTACCTTATATCTGTCGAATTTCTTTGCATTATTATAAACGTTTCTGTCTATTTCATATGGGAATCCGAAATCATCCGCGTTCTCTATCTCAAGATGGTCAGATACAAGTGTGGCAAGGCTCTCTATCGAAAGCCATTCAACATCCGAATTTTCGTAATTCATTGCGACCGCGCGCCAATCATCGTAGCTGCTCTGATTGAGAAACGCCAGGCGGTTGTGCATATCATCGGTTGCGTAAATACGCTTTGTATCCTGTCTTTCCTGCTCGCGCTTATATTCCTCCACCTCATCATCGCTCATAGGAACAAGCTTGATGGCTGAGAGAATACTGTGCTGGGCATTTGCATCGATCTTTCTTGAAAGGATTATCGATTGATCAGTCATATCGGCACAGCGCCAAAGCACCTCTTCTATAAGGTATCGTCTCCTTGTAACCGCCGAGGCAGAAACAAAGGCACTGTCGCCTGACAGCTTGAGAAATAGGACGCTACGTCCCGGTAGATGAAGATATATCTTATACCAGCCATTGAGCTTTGGATCAAATGAAATATCATCTGGATTGCCCGCGTTAGATGCAAGCAATCTTCCCGAGTACTCATTTGTATCAACGTCAACCGCTCTCCACTTGTTTTTATATGAGATCGTAGATATATTTTCCTTAGGCTCAAAGCATTCAAAAAGATCAGAAAATAAAAGTTCTTTTCTCTCCATTGCTGAACTCCTTTCAAAGGTTTATCTGTTTAATACCTTTATATCACAAATCAAATCAAATGTCAAGAGATAAAGATCTATCACCTATATTTTTGTTTGATTTTCTCCTTTTGAATTACCATTTTTTAATGGATATTCAAGAAAAAAATTATAAAAACACCGAGAATATTTTACCAGAAAAAAGCTCGCGGCGGCTGAAATTTCAGCCGCCGCGAGTTTGCCTAAAGCTACGTATCCAAGCAT
>JAZUBI010000069.1:0-1320 GCA_045638385.1 Eubacteriales bacterium | reverse complement strand
GAGCTGCAATTAAAATTAGCCGAGTAAGAATAATAGAATTTTCTGTTTTAAAAAACGAAGAGACGAGTAGATAAAATCGAGAGAAGATCAAGCTACAAAGGGCTTACGGAGGATGCCTTGGTACATGGCGCCGAAGAAGGACGTGACAAGCTGCGAAAAGCTGCGGGGAGGAGCAAATATCTAGAGATCCGCAGATATCCGAATGAGGGAACTCAGCACGATTAACAACGTGTTATCATTTACTGAATAGATAGGTAAATGAGGGGAACCCGGGGAACTGAAAAATCTAAGTACCCGGAGGAAAAGAAAACAACAGTGATTCCGAAAGTAGTGGCGAGCGAAATCGGAGGAGCCCAAACCAAGTCTATAATGGACTTGGGGTAAGGACTGCGAGATAGTATCTGAATGGATAGTCGAATTACCTGGAAAGGTAAGGCAAAGCGGGTGACACCCCCGTAGACGAAATCTTGAAGGAGCGAGCAGTATCCGGAGTACGTCGGGACACGAGAAATCTTGACGGAAGAAAGGAGGACCATCTCCAAAGGCTAAATACGACCATGTGACCGATAGCGAATAGTACCGTGAGGGAAAGGTGAAAAGAACCCCGGGAGGGGAGTGAAATAGAACCTGAAACCGTGAGCTTACAAGCAGAGAGAGCACCATACGAGTGTGATCTCGTACCTTTTGTAGAATGGGCCGGCGAGTTACGATGTGATGCGGGTTAAGTGTTAAAGACACGAAGCCGAAGCGAAAGCGAATCTGAATAGGGTGCAAAGTATCATGTCGTAGACCCGAAACCGAATGACCTAACCATGAGCAGGTTGAAGCAATGGTAAAACGTTGTGGAGGACCGAACACACGCCTGTTGAAATAGTCGGTGATGACTTGTGGTTAGCGGAGAAATTCCAAACGAATTCGGATATAGCTGGTTCTCCTCGAAATAGCTTTAGGGCTAGCCTCACATATAACTCTTGAAGGTAGAGCACTAAATGGCCTAGGGGGCTTCACAGCTTACCGAAGCTTATTAAACTCCGAATGTCAGTAGTTAAAGAGCGCGGGAGTCAGACAGTGACAGCTAAGTGCCATTGTCAAAAGGGAAACAGCCCAGATCTACAGCTAAGGTCCCAAAGTACAGGTTAAGTGGAAAAGGATGTGGAATTGCATAGACAACCAGGATGTTGGCTTAGAAGCAGCCACGCATTAAAAGAGTGCGTAATAGCTCACTGGTCGAGTGACGTTGCGCCGAAAATTAACGGGGCTCAAACCTGACACCGAAGCTTAGGAATGCGCGATGCGCATTGGTAGAGGAGCAATGTATAC
>JAZUBI010000068.1:0-2410 GCA_045638385.1 Eubacteriales bacterium | reverse complement strand
TATGGAAGAGCGTCCGCCCATCAGCGTGATCTATCAGACTGCAGAGGACGGTCTGGGTGACACTGTCAAGCCGCGACTGATGGAAGCGGAGGCAAACGAGAATCTCATCTTCAATATCAGCGAGGATACCGACGTGCTGACGCTGAAGGACGAGCGCATCGAAGCGGCGATCAAAGCAACGGGTGCGAAGCTGATGATCTTCGATCCCATCCAAGGCTACGTTGGAGAGGACACCGACATCAACCGAGCAAACGAGATCCGAACTGTAATGCGCGGCATAGCAAGGATCGCCGAAGAAACAGGTTGCGCTATCGTCTTCGTAGGTCACCTGAACAAGATGAAAGGTACCAACAGCGCATACCGCGGGCTCGGTACGATTGACTTTCGTGCATCGGCGCGAAGTGTTCTTCTCGTCGGAAGACTTCGCAAGATGCCAAACGTGCGCGTGATCGTTCACGACAAGTCATCCCTTGCGCCCGAAGGAAAATCGATGGCGTTCAATCTCGGTAACGACGAGGGCTTCAAGTGGCTTGACGGTTATGACAAGATCACAGCGGACGAGCTTCTCGGCGGCGGTGAAGCTGAAACAAAAACCGACCAGGCAGAAGACTTGATTCTCGATATGCTTTCCTCGGGTGAGTACGTTCCCGCAGAAAAGATCTACGAAAAAGCAAAGGAGCTGGGCATTTCACAGCGCACAGTTAACGAGGCTAAGCTGAAGAACAAAAGCATCGTTACGAAGAAGATCGGCAAGCGTTGGTTTTGGGCGATCCCCGATAGCGCCGAAGAAACGGCATGAAGATTGTAACATTGCAGAGTGTCTCTGCTGCAAGGATGAAGATTGCAGGCATCAAGAAGATGACACACAGTGTCTCTTGCAATGTTGCATTGTTATCTTTTGCGAGAGAAACGGCAAATCGACCGATTTTGCCGAATTAAAAGAAAGCAGGTTAAAGTGCAGGCGACTCACACCCGCACATTCACAGCGAACGGCAACAGCCGACCGCAAAAAGTGGCGTAAATCAAGGCTTTTCAGCCTCCGACCGATTTTTCTCGGGTGGCTGGCTAATTTCAAAATCACACTCGAAAAGTGTGAGCAACACCCGATTTAGGCGGTACGTCCCGTGTTTTTCGGGTGTGAAAGAGACAAAAATAATCGATTATTTGAAAGGAAGGTATCAATGACAAAGACAAATGAACCGATCAGAAAGACGGTATATCTTGAAGAAAAGCTTGTCAGACAAGCAGAAATTCTCTTCGGAGAAGCGGAGGTAGAGTCCTTTTCCGCCTTCGTTACTAAGGCGATTGAGAATTATATCACCAAGCTTGTCATCGACAAGAACGGCGATCTCCTCTCCAAAGAGATCCGCAAGGCGATCCACGAGGAGATAAGTCCCACCAACACGCGCATCTCAAAAGGACTTTACAGGTATGCCATCGAGCTTGATATGCTTGCTCAGATGGTGGCGTATCAGCACGACTTCCGTTACGAAGAGATCATTGGGATGCGTAAGGAAGCTAACAAGTACGTAGCGCAGATGCGCGGTAAGATCAATGTGGACGAGCTGATAACCGAAGTCCACGGTGAATACTACGACGATTAAAAAGAAGAAATCTATGAGTAAAATGACAGACATTCGTTTCAGATTACAAATTGTAGGAGGTAATATGCGTATGATCAAGAGAGACGTTTTTGAATATTTCAAGAAGGAGCCCGACGTGATGCAGGTGAAGGACGTGGTGCGGTTGCTCCATTGCAGCAAGAACACCGTGTACAAGCTGATCCACGAGGGGCGCATCGACAGTATCAAGATCGGTCGAAACATTCTGATTCCCAAGACCGCGCTGGTGGAAATGATGGTGAACGAACGGTATTATCAAATAATTTTCCCCTATAATCCCGATTCTCTCTGGACTATGAAGGAGCGTTCGCGTATCATTGCTTCGAATAAGAAGTCAACTCAGAAGGAGGCTTAACTATATGAAAAGAATCACAGGGCGGCTCGCCGAGGACAAGGGCAAATACTATGCGGTGATCAATCTGCCGAGCGTGGACGGCAAGCGTAAGACGAAGTGGCACACGCTGAACCTTGAAGCCAAGAAGGGCAACAAAAAAGAGGCACAGCACCGCCTGAATCAGATACTGGACAAGTACAATGCAGGGGATCTGTACCTCGCGGAAACGATGACACACGCCGAGCAGGAGCGCAACCGCCTTGCGAATATGGACTTGATCGACTATCTCGAGGAATGGCTTGAGGGGCATCAGTACAATATCGAGCGGCAGACCTACCACCAGTACAAGCGCTACATCAACGGACACATGCGCACGTTCTTCACGCCGCTGCACCTTACCGTGAAGACCGTGACGGGCGATGAGATCAATGATTTTTACACTTTCCTGCGCAAC
>JAZUBI010000067.1:0-2220 GCA_045638385.1 Eubacteriales bacterium | reverse complement strand
AAAATCCTTATGGCTAAACAAGAAACAAATGCTTTAGAACGGGAGGAGGCGTGGGGTTCCCCGAAGTGAGCTTGCGAGCTTTGGGGGTTCCGAGCTTGCACCTCCCCTACGGTTTTAAAATGTTGTTCAATTTATAGCCGTAAAGTAGTTGATAATCGTTTGGCGGCGGGAGCAAGCCCCCGCCCTACGACAAAAAATTCCGTTGCCGTAAGGAAATTTGAAACCGTTTTCAATTTTTAACCCCACCGCTAAATTGCAATTTATCAACCAACTTCACTGATTTTAAAAACAGCGGATCGTCAAAATCCGCTGTTTAGTTTTTTATTCGACCTCGGGGAGTATTACCTCGATGTTATCGTAGGTTATTGTGAACTCGTACGAATAATATGTTGTATCGTAAATGATCTTACTGATCTTGCCGTCGAGCATATACACCGTAACGTTCTTGATGCCGTCCGCAAGCTCTGCTACATAGTAGCATCCCTTCTCCGCATCAAATTCCATACTGTCATAAGCATCGATAAAGGGGCTGAGCATTCCCTGGGGGCCGTTTTTGGTCTGTTCAAACTCATCCTCCCCATGCGTATCCTCGAATGAGACGAAGCGCTTTGTGTAGCGTCTTACTGCGTTGATGTCGTTTTCCTCGCCCTCGTCGTTGTAATAGTAGTGTCCGCCCTCTGCGTTCTCCATATAATCAATGGCTATCGCCGTTCCAACGTCCTCTATCATCTTGATCTTGTTGCCCGAAACGGTCTGCTCCATATACATGGAGATGCCTTCCTCGATGTCGGTATACTTGATCTTGCAGGAATATTCGTCATAATCAAACGCAAACGCCGCTTCCCATTCTTCTCGAGTTACGGCAGTGCCCTCTGCCTTGTTCTGATTCTGCTCGCTTTCGCTCTCGCTGTTTTTCTCAGCACTGTCGCTCTGATCCGCTCTTTTATCGCAGTACACGAGCATTGCGGTAACGGCAAGGGATATGCAAAGCAATATTATCAACCATCTTATTTTTTTCACGTTAATTACCTCCAAAATTTAAGTATCTACATTATATCACACGCA
This sequence comes from Eubacteriales bacterium, assembly GCA_045638385.1. Classification (GTDB taxonomy): domain Bacteria; phylum Bacillota; class Clostridia; order Oscillospirales; family CAG-272; genus SVTX01. The sequence continues at coordinate 1,155 of JAZUBI010000067.1, read as the reverse complement.
CGCGCACTTTTCAAGCGTTTCGACAAAATAAAATACTAAAATATATTGAAAAAGAGAAATGGGTGTGTTATAATTTCAGTGCGCGAGGTCTTTTTCTCGCAGATCAACTCGGAGTATTCAAGGAGCAGATTATGGAAGCTTTACGCCAAAGGTGGCTGGACGCTATCGGACAGATCGAGAGAGATGCCGATTACGGCAAGACAGAACTTATAAAAAAGGTAGCGTTTGAAGAGTTTGACGCAGAATTTTACACTCAGAACAACGGCGACGGAAGAGCGCAACGCACTCTTATGCTTTTGCCGAAAAACCTTAAAGACCCCGCAGGCGCGGTGGCTGTTCCCTTCTATTTCCCCGATGCGCTCCTTGCGCGCGATCTTGAAACGGGAGAGGAGCTTGAATATTACAAGGGGCTTGAAATGATGCTTCACCTTGTGCGCCGCGGCTATGTTGTCGCATCCGCAGAGGCTTATCACCTTACATACATTGACAGCGACAAGGAGCGCGGCGACTTTACCCGCTGGCAGGATGCCGCAGACGCGCTTCGCAAGGCTCATCCTAATTACAGCGGAGTTGGAAAGCTTATTGATGACACAAAGCTTTTGATCGATCTTCTCGCTTCTGACGAGCGCGTTGACAGCGAGAAAATAGGTATCGCAGGTCACTCGCTTGGCGGCAAGATGGCCTTTTACACCGGTTGCCTTGACGAGCGCGTACGCGCTATATTGGCAAGCGATTTCGGCATAGGCTGGCATCAGACCAACTGGCAGGACGATTGGTATTGGGGAGAGGACTCAAAAAGGCTTGAAGCCGAGGGCTTTGATCACTCACAGCTCCTCACGCTTGCGCAAAAGCCTTTCTGCCTTATCGCAGGTCTCTACGACACCGATGAGAGCCTTGAGATCATGCTCCGCGCCGAGGGATATAGCGAAAACGACGAAAGATTGAAATTTATAAACCACGCGACCGGTCACCGTCCCCCCATGTGGGCTCTCGACGAAGGCTACGATTTTCTTGATAAGTGGCTTAAAAAGTGATGGCTTTCAAATTTTGATTTGTCGGGGAGTTGCAGATGACCAACGAAAGGCTTCCCCCTGGGGGGAAGCTCCCGCGCAGCGGGTGATGAGGGGTTATTGCATAAGAGTTTCACCCCTCATC
>JAZUBI010000066.1:0-22071 GCA_045638385.1 Eubacteriales bacterium | reverse complement strand
GTTCCGTCGCATCCGCCGATGATGTAATCAGCCTGGAGGAAGAGGCCGGGGCCTATTGTGTTTGCGCGGCAAGGAACAAGAGTTGTGCGGCTCTTGAAGCTTGTGAGCGCGTTCTGCTCGATGGTGAGGGGGTGAAGCTTTGCGCCGATGCGGTAGGGAGCCTTCTTCCACTCCTCAACGCTTGCGTAATCCTCTGCAAACTGGGGCTCCCAGAATGCGATGTGGCACATTCTTCCGATACCGAATACAAGAACGAGCTTTGCGCCCTCTGCCTTAAGAGCGGCGATCTTTTCGGGGTATGTGGGGAGATTTGCCTTGGTGGCAAAGTTTCTCTGGCATTCGGGGACAGTCTTGTTGATCTTGTTGAAGAATGCCTGCTTCATGCTGTACTCAAAGGATGCGGTGTTGTCGTTGGAGAGAGTGTTACCCTCTGCGTCTGCCCACTCGTCCATGTTGAAGGTGTAAACGTGAGAGCAGTCGATATCCCACTCGTTGAGGAAGTAGGATGCCCACTTGTACATACCCATAGGGCCTACGGGGAGGATGATAGCGAGCTTTTCGCCGCGCACTGCCGCAAGCTTTATCTGCATTGCGATCTCGTGACCCATGAGGGTGTCAAAGTCATAGATGCTTTCGCATTCTACGGGGTTGAAGTCCTTGTTCCAGAAATCCTCGCGTGTAACGCCCTTGTCACAGCATGCGTCGATCTTAGCGAGATCCCAGCCTGCGGGGTAGAAGCCCTCGAGAAGGCTGCCTTTAACTGTTGATAAAAAATCCATGTTTTTCTCCGTTCCGCCGCTTTTGCGGCTTTTTATTTCAACTTTTTATTTTTCAAGAATGTGATTTCATAAACTCGACGGTCTCGTCATATGAGCGGATACCGGTCGTAGCGCCCTTTGCGGTAACGCACATAGCGCCCGTGGTGTTTGCGATGCTTATGCACTCCTCAGGCGAGAGACCTCTTGCGAATGCGGAGAGAAAGCCGGAGCAAAAGCTGTCGCCCGCGCCGGTCGTGTCAACCGCCGTAACGCCCTTGAGAGAGGGGAAGGTCTTGCCGCGCTCCTCGCCGGATAGGCGCATATAGCTGCCTGTCTTGCCTGTCTTTATAACGATGTTTTTAACGCCCTTTGCCATAAATACGTCCGCCATCTCCTCAAGATCCTCGCAGCCCGCGATATTCACCGCCTCGTCTATGCTCGGCATGAAGAAATCGATATAGGGCATTGCAACGTCAAGCAGATCTGCCCAGCGACCCTTTGCGTCCCAGCAGACGTCAAGGAAGGTGGTCTTGCCCATCTCCTTGCACTTTTTAAGGAAGAGAGCGGTTTCTTTTCCGTCAAAGGTGTCCATAAGATAGGTGCCTGTCAGGAAAACGAGATCGCACTCGTCGATGATCGAGTAGTCTATGTCGGATTCCGAGAAGGTTCCGTTAGTTCCTACCGTGTGGAGGAACGATCTCTCGCCGCTTTTATCGAGAAGAACTATTGAAACCGATGAATTTGTGTTTTCGTCCTTGGCAAGACCGCGAGTGTCTACGCCGTAGTCATTGAGCTTCTTTTCAAGGAACTCGCCGAAAAGGTCGCCGCCGACCTTGCCGACCATTCTCGTTTCGACCCCGAGCTTTGTGAGGTTGATCGCGGCGGTCATAGCATTTCCGCCGTTATGTATCGTAACTGTATCGACTCTTGAAAGCTCGCCCTTGTTGGGCATTCCGTTTATTCCCGAGACCATAACGTCGGCAACGAGAATTCCTACGCAAGCGACCTTTTTCACGGCAGGAGCCTCCTTGTAGTGACCTTGGGCCATACCATGGCCTGCGTGAACGCCTCTGCGTACCCAACGCCGCACTGAAGTCCGCGATAGCGAGAGCAGGTGCGCACAAATTCCGCAAAGTCGATGCCGTCGTGGTCGCGCATCCACTTAAGCTGGCTTACGTGACATTCGAGCATATCTATCTTGAGGTCTATCTCGTCGGTAATGTCAACGTACTCTGTCGGAACAAAGCCGAGACCCGCAAGCGTGTCCATATAGAAAAGAGGAGTGACCGCAGACTTTCCGCCGCCGTTATACTGAGGAACGCTCGCGACGAAGGAAGCGTCGAAAACGAGCTTTGAGACCTCTCTGTGATCCGACATATAGTCATTCGGGCTGTGGGTGATGATAAAATCGGGCTGAACGTCGATTATAAGCTTTGCGATCTTATCTCTCTGTGTATAATCTGCGGCGTTCGGGCGAAGATCGTCAACGTCGATGGTGACAACCTCGATCCCTGCAAGAGCGCCTGCGCTCTTGGCCTCTCCCGCGCGCATAACGCGAAGCTCGTCGGGCTTGATGATCTCATGACCCATATTTCCGTTTGCAACGTGGCATACGGTTACCTTGTCGCCGCGCTTAACGCATTTTGCAAGTGTTCCGCAACAAGCAATCTCAATGTCATCGGGATGACATCCGATAGCGAGAACATTCATAAAAAAGAACCTCCGTTTATGGATTTTCAGCATATTGTTACGGAATATCGTCTCTAATATACTATATTTAAAATACCGATTGACAATATGCTGATTATATGATACAATATTTTAGTAAAATTGTATTTACCAACATTTCCAGATTATTTACCACTTTGTTCGTTTTTGCATTCGGGAGGAAGAGATGAGCTTTACCACACAGCCGATAAAAAAGGAAATAGAGATCAAGGGCTTTAACAGCATCTACCATTTTGAGTTTTGCAAGGATTTCTCCCACAAGCCCGAAAGGCATGATTTTTGGGAGATGGTCTACGTTGACAGCGGCGAGGTTATCGCCATTACCGACTCGATAGGACGCGAGCTTTTTCAAGGGCAGGTAATATTCCACCGCCCTATGGAGCTTCACGCGCATATTTCTAATAACGTAGTCCCCAACAGCATGCTTGTCGTTTCCTTTACCTCGGACAGCGCGGCGATGGAGTTTTTCGACAAAAAGATCTTCACGCTTGAAAAAACGCCGAAGACACTGCTCACTCTTTTTATAAACGAGGCAAAGAACGCTCTCGGCAGTATTCCGAGCGAGTATGAGAACAAGGAGCCGCTTGATTTTTCCTCCGCGCCCTTTGGCTCTGTCCAGCTCCTTGAGTGCTACCTTACCGAGTTTCTTTTAAATCTCAAGCGCAGTGACGGTGAGGCGGTCAGCCACGCAGTTCGGAGCGAGGACAGCCGCACGCTTGCGCAGAGCTCGATAGTCGAGCTTATGCTGAACTATCTCAACGAGCGCATCGGGGAAAACGTGACCTTAAACGACCTCTGCGCCAACTTTTATATGGGAAAGACAAGGCTTTGCGCCCTCTTTTCGGAGTATTGCGGAGAGGGGCCTATCGAGTATTACACGGATCTTAAGATGGCAAGTGCGAAAAAGCTTTTGCTTGAGGGCGTGTCTGTGAGCAGGATCGCGGACACTCTGGGTTATTCCTCGATACATATTTTCTCCCGCGCCTTTAAAAGGGCGGTCGGTGTGTCTCCCACGGAGTACAAAAAGAAGATCGTTGTGCAATAAAAAAGGTCGTATCAGCGCTAATGCTGATACGACTTTTTTTATTTAAGAGCCTCTTCGATGTCGGCTACAAGCTCCGATTTTGTCATAGCGCCCGTGACGAATTCTGTAATAACTCCGTCAGGGTCGATTATGATCGTGGTGGGGAAGCCCATCATTTCAAAGAGGTTTTGGCAGTACTGACCGTCATCAAAGGCGATGACCATAGTTCCGTCATTCCATTCGGGATGTCCCGAAGAGCTTTGTATCCAGCCCTTTATGTCGATTCCCGGCCAATAAATATGCGTTGCGACAAGGGTTATTTTGTCTCCGTACTCCTTTGCTACCTCGTAGAAATGCGGAAGCTCCTCAAGGCAGGGAGTGCAGGTCGTGTACCAGAAATTGAGCACGGTCACGCGACCCTCGTTCTCCTGAACAGAGAATTTCTCATCGCTGCCGACGATAGAAAGCGTAATGTCGGGGCAGGTATTGCCGATGTCGATGCCGACAGGGGGCTTATCCTTGTCCGCGGGCTGATTGAACGTGATCTTGTCCTTGTCCGCTACGTCTATAAAATTGTAGTAGACGAGCGCAAAGGCAAGCAGACCGACCATAAGTATTGCGACAGACGATTTTATTATCGTATTGCGCTTTTTGATCCTCTTGTTTTTCTCCTCGATGATCCTTGCGCGTTCTGCCTTGTCCTCACTGCTTGAATTTTCGTCAAGCGAGAGCTCGGCATCGGTGTTTATCATGAATTTTGAGCCCTTCCAGCTTATAGCCTTGGTGGGGCAGAGGTCGATACATTCGCCGCAATTTATACACTCCGCGTCACCTACGCTGCTGATGTCCATTTTACACTGCGCGATACATATGCCGCAATCGATACAGCTCTTTTGCTCGACCTTGACACCGACGAGCGCGATCCTGTTGAAAAGACCGTAAAGCGCGCCGAGGGGGCAGAGAAAACGGCAGAAAAAGCGGAAAATGAACACGCAAGCCAGGATAAAGGAGACCATGAGCATGAATTTCCACGTAAAGAGCGGACCGAGCATGCGCAAATAGCGGACGTTTGCCTTGTTTGCAAGGAGTCCGAGCGCGCCCTCGAGCGTTCCTGCGGGGCATATGTACTTACAGAATGCGGGCAGGGGGAAATTCCTTACCGCGTACGCGATAGGCACGATAAAGACGAAGAAAACAAGCACCACGTACTTAAAGAATGAAAGAACGCGGGTTATGCGGCTCTTTCTGACCTTTGGCGTGGGGATCTTGTGCAAAAGCTCCTGGATAAGACCGAAGGGGCAGAGAAATCCGCAGATCCAACGACCGAAAAGAATTCCGTAGAGCATAAGGATTCCGAAAACGTAAAAGAGCGTACCCTTTCCGCTTGCGGAAAGCGAATTTTGGATAGAGCCGAGCGGACACGCGCCGACAGCGCCGGGGCAGGAATAGCAATTAAGTCCCGGAGCGCAGGCGTATTTTGTCTTGCCGGTATAAATCTTTCCGCTTACAAAGCCCTTGACGTTTGCGTTTACGAGCAACGCGGCGTAGAGCTGAATGAGCTTTCTTTTTGAGGGAGCGTATGATTTGAACCAATTAAATACCTTTTTCATAGCGCGCCCTCCTTAACCGAGACCTATGCACTCTGTGCATATGTTTATTGCTTTTCGGAGTATATCCGAGGCGCCGCCATGCGTTATACCCTCAATGATAAGGAAGACTGCGATTACGGGAATGATAATGCGCGCGCAGAGAATGATCACGGAGGCTGATTTTTCCTTCTTTGCTTTCTCCTGATCCTCAAAATTGGATCTTACAGCTCCCGATGCTATCGCCTGCTTGTAGAGCGCTATTTGGCGGTTGACAAGTAAATCCTCGATGATAAGGAAAGCAATGGTGAGCCCCGCGATGATAAGAAAGCAGGGAATGATCCACAGGCACATTTCCTTAACGCTTGCGTTATAGCTGTGAGATGAGTAATTGGAAAAATTCAAGACCTTGAGAGCGGTCGGTATAGCCAAGCTTACCGATATTGCGGCGACCGGCGCGACAAAAGCTAAGCGAAGATTTTTGAGATCCTTGATCCTCTTTGCGCTCTCGCTGTCCATAAGAGCGGGGTCTGCCTTCTTTTCAAGCCTTGATAAGATTATTTTTTTACTTATCTTGCCAAGCTTTCTTTCAGGCTCTCTCGGGAGGAAAAGGTTGAGCAGAATTCCGCCTGCCAGCGCGCCGAGCGACACAAAGACTGCCGCCTTGATCCTATCAAATGCCTCGGAGATGTTTTTTTCGGTAAAGGGTCTGTCTCCGAGTCTGTATATCGATACGCATGACAGTATCAGCAAAGCTCCCGTCACAATGAGTATGACCGAGAGGAAAATGCCGTATATCAGGCGTATTTTTTTACACGTTTTTTCAGACATTTGTGATTCCTTTCAAAAGTGGAAAATCATTACTCTTTATATTATAATATACTTTTCCGCCAAAATCAAGTGGTTTTGAAAGAAAAAGCTCCCGACATTTAGCGTGTTATCCTTAACGGACAAATCACGCAAAATATCGGGAGCCTTTTAATCAATAGATCAATCAACCTCAACGTCTTTGGATATTTCAAGCTCGTAGGAGCCTTCCTCAAATTCGAATTCAAGGGAATTAGCACCGTCGGTGATGGTTACGGTGTAGCTTGCGATCATTACGTTGGGGAATACCGCCACGCCGTTCTGATCGGTAAATACGGGGGGCAAGCAGAGAGAACCGTTGCAAAGCTGAACTGCTACTCCTGCGACAGGTGCGCCGTTTTCATCGGTGTAGGTTACCTTATACGTTGCGTGTGTGGGAGCGGCCTCGGTCTCGGTCTCTGTATCTGTCTCTGTCTCGCTTGCGGGAGTAGATTCTGTCTCGGAGACGGTCGTGTCATCGGTGTCGGTCTCGGTGTCGCTTTCGGGGAGGGGCGCACCCTCCTCGGACTTGCTCTCTGTGTTATCATCCTTCTTGCTGTCAGACGCATCGCACGCGCAAACTATCAAGGAAAGGCTTAGGATAAGGGAAAGAATAATAAGTAACTTTTTCATATGTGTATCCTCCGTTTTTTATGAGTAATATCCGCAGAACAAAAGCCATGCGAATTCGAGGTTGTATGGTGTGCCGAGCAGGACGTTTTCAAAAATATTGGCATCGGAGCCTTCTGCCCACCAGTTGTTTTGATTTCCAAAGCTTATTACTGCATCGGCAATCTTTTTGGTAAGCGGGACTATTATCGGCTCATCAACGGGATCCGTGGTTGTGGGCACTCCGTACTGAATGAATAGCTCATTGTAACTGCGCTTTTCTGCAACCTTACCACTTATATCGTAAATGTATTCGCCCATGCGCTGGTGCGCGCAGATCATTTGAATACTGCCTACAAATTGAGTGTTTGATGTGAGATCGATGAATATGATGGGTCCGTCTGCCGTTCCTAAGTGATAATATCCGTCACTTTCGTTAAACACCGCGACTAACGACATATCTGTAATGTCGATAGCAGTGTAAGTGCCGTCCTTCGGCTCGCTCAACTGCTTATTTACCATGTCCTCGTCCTCAAGGTAAGATGTCCATGGCTCGTCCTCAAGTCTTGTTCCGGGAGTGCCTGCGTTCTCAATTTTGATTACGCAAGTAGTAGAGGCGGCTGACTTAATGGCAAATACGTAATCTCCTCCGACGTTGCTGGTATATACGATCAGTGAAAATCCATTTTCGTATTTTTCTATGCTGCTTGTATCCTCGCTGATGTCATTTCCTTGAGCGAAGAAGCTACTTCCGTGATAGCTTAGAGTAAGATTTGAGGTGCATTCGTATGTTATGGTGTAAATTGCTGCTTTTTCGGGTCTGAAAATGAAAAATGTGTAATCATCCTTCGTAAGAGGGAGAAGATATGATCCTGTACTTAAGCTGTATGCATCATAATCCGCATCTATAGGGGGCGCGATGTAAAGAGTTTCAGAGGCGGTTGTTTTTTCGTAGAGCTTAATGACTGCGTTTGTATGTTCGGGTGTGAGCTTACAAAGAGATTCGTCAAAAACATATTTCTTTTTAAGCTGAGACAGATCAAGCTCAATATCGTATGTGTCCTTTTCTATACTGAACTGAAGATGCGTTCCGCTGTACGGATACATCTTGACAACCTCGCCGTCTTTAAGAATCTTTACGACGATGTCGCTTATGGGGTTTCCGAGTCCGTCAACGATCCAGATGCTGTACGCTTCCTCCTTGACACCGCATGTCGAGCAGGTTCCCGCAACGAATGTGTGTCCCGTGGGCGGGATCTGTATCTGCGCAACGATAATTTCCTTGCAGACAGAGCATTTTGTTCCGTCTGTTGAGCCGTATTTTGAACAGCTCGGAGCCTTACCGAGAACAGCCTCCTCGGTGTGATCGGTCTTACCGATAACCTGCTGAGCGGTTATTATCAAGCCGCACTCGGAGCATTTAATTCCTGCGGTAAGTCCGGTTGAATAGCAGGTAGGAGATACCGCCAAAAGCGCCTCCTCGGTGTGGGGGATCTTTGAGATGGTCTTTGTGTCCATTGTCATTCCGCAATCGCAAAGGAATGCTTCAACGCCCTCCTTGGTACAGCTTGCGGGGATCTGTACAGACCAGGTCTTGCCCTCGTGCACGTGCTCTTTTTCAAGCGCGGGGATTATCTCCTGCTTGATCTTGTCGTGACAGCGGGTGCATTCGGTGTATTTTGAGCCTTCGACCTCTATATCGGCAGGCTTTGCGATTATCCAATCGCTTTCGTTGTGATTGAGAGGGGGAGTGGCGATGGGCGGGATGAGAAGATCACCGCAGACCGAGCACTCCTTGCTTTGCGTGTATCCGGGCTTTGTGCAGGTTGCCGCGATGCTTGGAATTATCGCCTCGGTATGGTCGATCTTGCCAACGGTCTCCTGAGCGACTATGACGGCGTTGCACACGGAGCATTTTTTACCCTCGGTCAAGCCCTCCTTTTTGCAGGTCGCGGCAATTCCGGGGATGATCTCCTCGGTGTGAGCCACCGTGTTAAGCTCAACGCTTTCAACGGTAGCGCCGCAATCAAGGCATATCTTATTGGAAATACCCTTTTCGCAACAGCTTGCCGCCTTTTCGATGGCATATTCGGTGTTTGCATGCGGGCACGCGCTTTCGGTAGCGGCTTCGGTGCTCGATTCGGTTGACTGCTGCGGGGCTTGTGTGCCTGTTTCCTGTCCGCTGCCGGACTTATCGCAGGCTATAAAAAGGAGTGTTAAGGAAAGCAGGAGACAGGCAAACAAAATGCCCGACCTGATTTTTTTAGAAATCATCTTTTACCTCCGTAGAGAGTGATTTTTTACTTATGGGCGACCAAAAGCCGCCAATAAGTAAACACTTTGTTGTGTTATCAATTATAAGTTGAATTGAGCGTCTTGTAATAGTAGCAGAGCTTTGTCCAAGAATTTCTCACGTTCTTGAAGGAATATTTGTCCATGATAAGCTGGAGAAGTCCTGCAAGCTTTTCGTCAACCGCAACGCATCCCTCAAGCTCGGGAGCATCTGCGGAGTAGGCGATCATCTTTGAGAGATAAGCTTCTATATCCTCCGTGAGGTCCTCGCCCTCGCCGTGGTATACGCCCGCAAGCACCTCTTCGAGCTTGTAGATCTCTTCCCATTCGGCATAGGCATCGCCCCAAAGGTTTGCGTAATATTCTCTGCAGGCATCAACGTCGCCGCCAAGCTCCTTGAGCTTTGCAAGCACTATCTGGTCGGTCTCGTTTACGGCAAAGTTGAATCCGCCGATCTCGATCATTTCGGATATTGAGTGAGAGAAGAGTCCTGTGGAGAACTTGAAATCTGCGTATACGATCGAGCCGAGAGTGCCGTCAGCGCGAAGCTCGTGATAATATCCGTCATCTCCGAGCGATACGTTGATACCGCCCGCGATGGTTTCATTGATCTGACCCGATTCGCTCTCGTAGTATGTGAAATATCCGGGAGATGCAAGGTGGAAATGCTCGTAGGATTCCGCAATATATTTAACCGTAAAGGTAAACGTTCCTGCGGCGTAAACATCGTAATATGCAATGTCTATATAGTATTCCTTGCCCGCCTCAAGATAGACGACCATTGATACGTTTGTTGTATCTACCGGCTTTCCGTCAAAGGGACGGTCAACGATCTCTGCGGTGTGGATGATCTCAAGGTTTTCATTGAAGATCCAACCGTTTACCTCGTCCTCGCTCTGCGATCTGATGATATAAACGCCTGATTTTTCGGGTACGAGCTTATATTTGAGACCGCGGGGCATGATCACGCGTCCGTCATAAACAACGGTGTTGAAAATGTCCTCTGTATCGGTGGAGAGAAGCGTATCGAATGCGGCAAAGAATGCAATTCCCTTAACAGGGTCGCCGAGATGCTCGTCTGTGCCGTAAATATCGTAGTAAACGCATGCCTGGAGCCACTGATCGGGGTTTTCTCTCTCAAATCCGACTATCTCTGCGGATCTTTCAAGGAGCGCCTTGAGCTCCTCTGTAATGGGAGAATATCCGTACATCGTGCCGTTGATAGAGTAGTTACAGTAGGTTACAAGGTCGGCGTAGATGTCACCGAGAGTGTCAACGAGTCTGCCCTCGTATCCGAGGTCGTTGAGAGAAACTGCGCTGAGCTGTGTCGATCCCATAAGGTTTACAAGGAGAAGAGGACCGTTTTCGCTGCCAACGTGGTAGTATCCGTCGGTCTCGTTAAATACCGCTGTAACGTAGCTCTGATAACCCAATCCGTTGGCGTTGGGCTTTGTTGCCGCCTGGCGGGGAATGTAGGTTGCGGAGTCGATCTCGGTTGCCAAAACCTTGCGGAAATTGGAGAGATAAACTCTGTCCTCGCCCGTGTCGGTAGAGTCATCTTTTAAATATATGAAGGAAACCTTGTACGTTCCGTCCTCAACGGCAACGTAAGGATAGCAGGTAGACCAATCTGTGCTGTTACCCGAGATCTGGTAAATATCCTTGCCGTCAACGAGAACGTAGAGGATGTCAACGCTGATCTCGGTGTCTGCAAACCAGTCGATAGCAAGAGCCTCGCCCGCCTTGAGCTCGACCTCTGCGTGAATGGTTGCAAATGAAGCGTCCTTGTAGGAGTTTGCAGGGTAAATGCAATCTCTTCCGTTCTTTTCACCTGTAAGGAAGGGCCATGAATACTCTGCATCGTTGGAATCCTTTTCGGGGGAGTAGATGGCTGTAAATCCGTCACCGTTGAGCGCGTTGCCGATCTCCTCGGGCGCGGGCATCTCAACGTTGGGCTTTTCGGTAGGAGTAAGCTCCTCTAACGAGTTAAATATCTTCTGCTCGTAAAGGTCTGCCGAGAAATGGTCAAAAGCGGAGACGAAGGGCTTTTCGCTTGTAAGACCGCCGACCTCGATCAAACAAATAACGCCGTATCTGTCAACGAATATCGATGTGGGGTAATACATAATTCCAAACGCGGTTCCAAGTCCCGAGGAGTAATCCTTTACAACAGGGAAGGTAAGACCCATTGTAGCCTGGAAGTCCTTTACCGAGATCTCGTTATCTCCCGCATAGGAGTTTACGGCTATGACCTCAATGTCATCCTTATACTTTTCGTATGCGGATACCATATAAGGAAATTCGTTTATGCAGGGAGAGCAGGTGGAATACCAGAAGTTGATAAGCACACCCTTTTTCTCCTTAAGTACCTCGGAGAGTGTTATCTTTTTGCCGTCGGTCGTGGTGAGAGTAAAGTCGTGCATGATGTCGCCGAGCTTGTACTGAACACCGGTGAGGTCTGTGTCCTCGATAACCGTGGAGGTAAGTACTATCGAAGCGGTATTTCCGACAAATTCATATCTGTCTTGGAGGATGTATCCTTCGAGGGAGGGAGCGGGGAGCTCGACCGTGTATTCTCTGCCGGGCTCAAGCTTTACGCTTCCGATTCCGTTATCGTCGGTCTGACCGTATGTGATAAGGTCTTCTCCAACGTAAATATAGAAAGCGAGCTGGGCAAGGGGACGTCCGCCGATGGTCTTTACCGAAACGGTGTATTCTGTCTTTCCGTCTTCGGCTTCGCCGCCTGTTTCACCCTCGGTCGCGGGTTCGGTTGCGGATTCCGATTCGGTATCGGTGCTTTTTGCGGATTCCGTTTCACTTGTAGAATCGGTTTCCTCGGAGGGGGTGGAGCATCCGGCAAATGCAAGCGTTACTGCCGAAATTATCATCAGCAACGAGAGCAAAAGCGCGATCCTTGAGATTGTCTTTTTCATGTAGCATCTCCTATTTTTTAGATTGAGACATAGCTTCAGTCTCTGCATTACGTTACTCTTAAAATAACTAATACTCCTACATAGAATAACACAGTTTAGCCCAAAAATCAATAGGAAGAGCAAAAAACGCGAAAGTTTAAAAAAAATTTACAATTTACACATCCCAATTTTCACGCAAAACGAAAAAAGTGCTTGTAAATTTAATTTTATTATGATATAATCAATAATTGCGTGTATCTTTATATATTTATATCATTTTAATAACACAAATTGCCACGAAAGGTAAGAGGAAAAGATGAAAAACCAAAAAAGAATGATGCGAATCGTCCTGAGCGCGGTCGTTTTGATACTGACTGTCGCTATGGCGGCATCTGCTTGCATGTTGCTCGGTACGGACGGAGTAACTGCACCGATCGTTCCTACCGTTACGAAGCTTGAGGGTGAGATCGATAAAAATATCGATCAATATCTCAATTCGTCGGTAATGTATAAGCTTCCGGATACCGTGAAGGATACAGATGATATTTCTATCATCATCCGCACAAAGGAAGCGTCGCTTCTCGATGCTTACGAATCGGGAGCGCGTGACGTGAGCTTTACCGAGTATGCCTACTCGGCGGATGCTCAAAAGGTGACAGACAAGATACTTTCAAAGAAGAGCGAGATACTCGCGTCCATCGATAAGGCGGACGTGGAATATACCCTCGGCGCGGATTACAAGGCGATATTCGGAGGATTTGAGGTAGTTATCAAGGCATCCGAGTTTGAGTCTCTCTGCCGCGCGGTCGGAGACAGCGCAACGGTCATCGTGGGTGAGGAATATAACCCCTGCGAGACAAAGCTGGTTGAAAACTCGGTCAACGTCTATGAGACCGGTATATTTGACAGCTCGTCCTTCGGCTATGACGGAACGGGTATGCTCATCGCTGTTCTTGACACCGGACTTGACTACCATCACACCGCCTTCTCGGTAAATAACTTTACCGCAGACAGAAGCAAGCTCGGCTTGACATTTGCGGGCGTTGAGAGCCTTGTTTCGGATACGAAGGCAAGCAAGCTCCACAGCGGACTTACCGCATCCGACGTATATATCAATGAAAAGGTCCCCTTCGCATTCGACTATGCGGACGGCGACCCCGACGTCTACCCCATGACACCGAGCGCGGCGGAGCACGGAACTCACGTTGCGGGCGTTATCGCGGGTAAGGATGACGTTATCACAGGCGTAGCTCCCAATGCTCAGCTTGCGATAATGAAGATCTTTTCCGACGTTGTTTCAACCGCGCGCACCGCGTGGATACTCAGCGCGCTTGAGGATTGCGTTATCGTCGGAGTTGACGTTATCAATATGTCTATCGGAACGAGCTGCGGATTCAGCCGCGAGACCGATAAGGAAGCCATTTCGGGCGTGTACGATAGGATCAGGGAAGCGGGAATAAGCATGGTAGTTGCCGCATCCAACAGCTTCAACTCTACATACGGCTCCGAGAAGAACGGAAACCTCGGTCTTACCTCTAACCCCGACAGCGCAACTGTCGGATCTCCCTCCACCTATGACGGCGCTATGTCCGTGGCGTCGATAAGCGGAAAAAAGACTCCTTACCTTTTGTTTAACGATACAATAATCTACTTCACCGAATCTACCGACCGCATAGCAGAGGAAAAGAGCTTCTATGACGATATTCTTTCTGCCGATGCAACAGAGATAGAGCTTGAGTACGTTACCGTTCCCGGAGCGGGAAGAAGCGCGGATTACAGCGGACTTGACGTCAGCGGCAAGATCGTTCTCGTTCGCCGCGGATCAACGACCTTTGAGGAAAAGGCAAACGTTGCGCAGAGCAAGGGCGCTGTCGGTATCATCATCTATAATAACGTGTCGGGTGACATCAAGATGAACGTCGGAGACGCGACACTCGGCGTATGCTCAATAAGTCAGGATGACGGTGAGCTTCTCGCGGCAGAGGGTTCGGGAATACTCAAGCTCAGCCGCTCGCAGACGTCGGGCCCCTTCATGTCGGACTTCTCGTCCTGGGGACCTACTCCCGACCTTGGAATCAAGCCCGAGATCACCGCTCACGGCGGAATGATCTATTCGGCTGTTCCCGGACAGAGCTATGACCACCAGTCGGGAACGAGTATGGCATCCCCGAACATCGCGGGTGTTACTGCTCTTATCCGTCAGTACGTTACGGAGAAATTCCCCGAGATAGCAAAGGACCCCGTAAAGGTCACAGCGCTTGTAAATCAGCTTATAATGTCCACAGCGGACATAATCTATAACACAAACGGACTGCCCTATGCCGTAAGAAAGCAGGGAGCAGGACTTGCGAGCCTTGATAATATAGCAAAGACCGCCGCTTATATCCTCACATACAAGGACGGCGTTGAGATGGACAAGACCAAGATAGAGCTTGGTGATGACCCGAATCGTGTTGGTGTGTACGAGCTTAAATTCTCGGTAAGGAATTTCGGCTCTGCATCTCTCTCCTATAACCTCTCCGCATACGTTATGTCGGAGGGCGTGAGCGAGACCAAGACAAAGCAGGGCGAGACGACAGTTGACGAGCTTGGTAAGATCCTCGACGGTGCAGAGGTAAAGATCACCTCTATCACGGGCGGAAGCGCGGACGGAATGACAGTTACCGTTGGCGGCGGACAGACCGCTGACATAACCGTGACCATTACGCTCTCGGAGTCGGACAAGAGCTATCTTGACGAGTCCTTTGAGAACGGAATGTACGTTGAGGGCTTTGTCGTTCTCGATGCGCAGGATGAATCGGCAGTAGACCTCAGCGTTCCTTATCTCGCGTTCTACGGAGATTGGACAGAGGCGCCTCTCTTCGACCTTGATTATTTTGCGACCAACAAGGACGAGCTTGACGATTCTATCGACCTTCTCGACAAAACTCTTCCCGATGCCTACGCAACAAGACCTATCGGAAGCGTTTACGACGATTACGTAAGCTACCTCGGCTCCTTCTACTTTGTTCAAGATCCCTCCACAACGCAGATCGCTGCCGACAGAAAGTACATATCGATCTCTAACCAGGAGGGCTCTGTCCACGAGCTTAGTAACGTTTGGGCGGGACTTCTCAGAAATGCCGCAAAGGTTGTGATCACGATCACCGATGACGCTACGGGCGAGGTCGTATTTGAAAAGGTAAATACCGACATCCGCAAATCCTACGGAGACGGCGGATCGATCTACCCCGCAGACATTGAGATAGGATTTGACGCTTACGAGCACAATCTTAAGAACAATACAAAATATACCGTAAAGATCGTGGGCTACCTCGATTACGGTGACGGCGGTATCGATACAAATGACAATAACACGTTTGAATTTCCGCTTGTGACAGACTTTGAGGCTCCCGCGGTTACGGGATGCGAATTTTACACCGAGTATGACAGAAGCGAGGAGAAGACAAGACTCTTTGCAAAGATAGCGGTATACGATAACCACTATTCAATGGCTCTGCAGGTCGGATACGTTCGCCGGGATTCGGACGGATATATCCTTGATACCTTCGATCAGTACCTTACACCTATATATTCCGAGGAAAACTCCACTACATACGTCATCTATGAGCTTACAGATTACATTGACGACATCAGACGCGGATCTGTAAACAAGAACAGCTTTACCGTAGCGACATATGACTACGCGCTGAACACATCTACCTTTGAGATCAGACTTCCCGACGATTTCACGGCGTTCTATTTCGAAGAGGATCAGCTCACGCTCAGCCCCAATCAGGTCTATACATTGAAGCCTCTTTCATACCCCGATACCGAGTGGACAGAGCTGCTTGAGTACACCTCCACAAATACAAAGGTTGCTCACATAGTCAACAATAAGGTAGTGGCATCTGCTCCCGGTCAGACGGTCATTATTGCAAGAGACACAAGAACAAACCGCCAGACACTCTTAAACGTTACCGTTCTCGGTGAGGGTGACGAGGGATACGTTAAATACGATAAGCCGGTTACAGACAATTTCGTGCTGACGGGCTATCTCACAAATAAGGCGTATTACTTCCTCTCAACAGACGAGAGAGACATCGGTAGCGTTGGAGACGAGATGAAGTTTGAGGGCGGCAATTATTCGCTTTCAATGTATCCGTCCGAGTCGGTTACTCTCAGATATAAGCTCAACGCTTATTTCCCGAATGACACAGAGGTGGTTGCAACGTCAAGCAACGAGGACCTTGTAAAGGTTGAAAAGGTCAACGGCGAGTGGGTAATCATCGCAGAGGCAGAGGGATATGCTTCCGTTTCGGTCGACGTTATGATGGACGGAAAGAGCACATACTACTCGCAATCGATAAATATTGAGGTAAAGGATCCCTACGTTACAACGGGCCCCTCCCTCACTCATTACTTCGGTCTTGGCGGAATCGTCGAGATACCGAGCTCGCTTGCGATCACCGATATAGGTCAGTTCGCGTTCTCGAACTTCGATTACGTTCTTAAGGGCGAGGGCGACGAAATAAGCGAGGACGATCCCACAATGACAAAGCAGTGGTTCATCGGAGACAACACCATCACCGAGATAGTGATCCCCGAGGGTGTAACCACCATTGGATCATATGCCTTTGCAAACCTTACGGCGCTTCAGAAGGTAACATTGCCCTCAACTCTTGAAAGAATTGATTTCGGCGCATTCTACGGATGTACCTCGCTGACTCAGGTCGTGGGACTTGAAAACGTTAAATTTATAAACAGAAGCGCATTCGAGGGTTGCGCGCTTAAGTCGAAGATCGACCTTACGAATGCGGTAGCCATTGCAGACCGCGCGTTTGCGGGCAACACAAGACTTGACGAGGTCGTGCTCGGATCGGGAGTTCAGTCTGTGGGCGCGTATGCGTTTGCAGGCAACGTAGGACTTGACAAGGTGACTATAAACGCAGAGATCATCAAGCTCGGTCAGTACGCATTCGACGGATGCGAGTCGCTTAAGGAAATAGAGATCAACGCATCTGTAATTCCCACAGCGGCATTCAACGAGTGTAAGTCTCTTGCTACGATAAAGCTCGGACGTGACGTAGCTGTTATCTCCGAGTATGCGTTCAGTAATGCCGCCGCAACTAAGTTCATAGTTGACGAGAGAAATACGGTCTTTGCCGCATCCTCTACGGGCGAATACCTTACGAATAAAGAGGGAAGCGAGATACTCCTCTTAGCCCCCGGCATCAAGGGAGACGTTGTGATAAACGATTCGGAGATAACGGGCGTTGGCGCAGGCGCATTCTCCGGCAACTCAAGCATAACCTCGGTAAGCATACCGAGCGTAACAAAGGTAGCAAACTATGCGTTTGCTTACAGCGAAAGACTTGCAAGCATCAATCTCGGTACACTTACCGAAATAGGCGACTATGCGTTCTTCAGAACGGCTATAAAGACGGTTCCGTCACTTAGCTCTGTTTCAAGAATCGGCGCGTATGCGTTCGCTTATACCGACGTGACCTCTCTTGACGTTCCCGCAGGCGTAACCGTTGGCGCGGGCGCGTTCAGAGAATGTAAATCGCTTGAATCTGTCAATATCGGCAACGGAGCCGTTATTGAGAGGGATGCCTTCCGTCTCGACAGAGAAATGAACTTTGCAAGCGAGGGCGGAAGCTACAGAGATGAAAATGACCGCTTGGTATATTACTTCATCTACACATCTCCCTTGCACAGCCTTACGATAGGCGATAACGTAGTGATCGGAGACAGCGCGTTTATGGGCGCGGCAGAGCTTGAATCTATCACGCTCGGAGACGGCGCTATAATAGGCAACAGCGCGTTCTATAACGCCGCATCGCTCAAATATATCGATCTTTCAAAGGCAGTTTCGATCGGAGATATGGCATTCTCGGGAGACGTTCTCTATGAGTATGCCGATCAGAGCATGACAGAGCCTCGCCTTAACGCGAACAGAGAGTACACCTACCGTTATTACGCGCCTCTGTTCTCAAGTGTTGACCTTTCCTCTGCGGAAAAGATAGGCGTTGGAGCATTCGAGTATTGCCGCAACCTTGAAGGCGTGGTACTCGGAGACGGCGTAAAGGATATACCCGACAGAGCGTTCAATCTTTGCGTAAAGCTTAAGAATATCGACCTTTCGGGCGTTAAGACGGTTGGCGAAAACGCATTCTGCGAGACCGCGCTTGTAAGCGCTGATCTCTCGGCGGCTGAAAGCATCGAAAAGTACGCATTCGTATATAACAGAAATCTCGCAAGCGTGACGTTCGGAGCGAACGTAGTGCTTGGAGAGGGCGCGTTCTCCTACTGCGACGTCCTTGCAACCGTAAATAACACCTATGCGCTTAAGGAGATCGGTGACTACACGTTCGCATATACCGCTATCGTTTCGATAGACCTCACAGATACGTTCTCTATCGGTGACTTTGCATTCCTTAAGGAAACAATGACCGATTTTGACGTAAAGATAGGCGCGGCGCTTACGGAGATCGGAGAAAATCCCTTCGCGCTCTGCCGTCTTAAGGCGTTTGAGAGCGAGGTCTATGATAGCTTTAACGGCGAGAACTATACAAAGAATGTATCGACCTTTGATATAAGCGAGAGCATCAAGGTCATTGACGGAAGCCTTTACAGAGTAGTTCCCAACGGACTCGAGCTTGTAACCTATGCGGGTAATGAAAAGAAGGTCGTAGTTGCCGAGGGTACTGTAAGAATTTCCGCGCAGGCGTTTAACGGCGCTCCCATAGAGCACGTTGTTCTGCCCTCAACGCTTGAGTCGATCGGACATAAGGCGTTCTACGGCTGTAAGAGCCTCTCCGCGGTAACATTTACAAGCTACCGCGCACCCATACTTGAAGAGGAATACGATTACAGCTATTGGCTCTCCGCAGAGAATCTCCCCGCGACCGGCGAGTACCTCTATCAGGATGCCTACACCGGCGCAACAGTCACCTATGACGGACTCGGAATAGTTCCTTACTTTATGTGGAACGCAACCGAGGCACCCGCTGTTATCTACTACGGAGCAAACTTTGTTGATTACATCGGTCACACAAATGGAGACGTAACAATGATCAGACCCGTAAACGGTCTTGGATATGATACGTTCATTCTCGATAATTACTTCGATCTTGTAGTAGAGGGCGCGGCGGCTGCCGATGAAACGACCCTTGCGGCGATCAACGCGATCAATGCTATACCCGACAACGTAACGCTTGCGGATAAGGAGATTGTGATTGCGGCAAGAGCGGCATACGATAGGATCGCAACCTACGAACAGCGCGCGCTCGTTACAAATCTTGATAAGCTTCTCGCGGCAGAGCAGCGCATAAGCGACCTTGAGTACGTGCAGAACGGCGAAGGGGAGAGCGGCGGTACCGATACACCTCCAAAGCCCGAGAGCGAGACCGTAGCAGCACCTGTTGCAGCAGCTCCCAAGCCGCTCAGCGCAATCGATATAGCTCTTATAGCTCTTGGCGCGGGAATGGTTGTAGCAGTTGGCGTAATTGTTGTTCTGGCTGTGCTTTACCAAAAGTCAAAGAAGTGCGCCAAGGCTCAGAAGCCCGCAAGTCCCGATGACTCAAAAAAGGATGAAAAAGCATCCGAGGAGAGCGAATCGGACAAAGAAAACAAAAACGAAGCCGAAAGTGGCGAAGATAAAGAATAAAGCATAGCTTTCGGAGAAGAGAAATGAAGAAAAGATTATTTTCAATTATTTTAACCGTTATACTCGCGGCATCCGCCGTGGGTATGACGGCGTGCAAAAAGCACACGGTTTACGACGATCTTGCCGAGCAGGGCTATGACGTAAGGATCATATTCAATGCAGGTGACGCGGTCGTAAACGAAACCCAGGACGTTACAATAGTCGAGGTTTACAGCTCGAAGAACACTGTGACCACAGCATCGGGCAAGACGGGCATCAAGCTCCTCTCTCCCGACGATGAAAGACGCGGAGACGCTAAATTCAAGGTCGCAATGAACGATAACGTTAAGAATTACTATCCCGCAGGATGGTTTACGACACGTACCCCCCGTGTGGATGAGGACGGAAGACCGCTTGATATATACGGAGTTCCCACCGAGGAATCGGGAAGAGAGCAGGGCTACGTTTATTCGGGAAAATGGGATTTTGAGAATGACGTTCTCGACCCCTCAACGCTCCAAAACGGCGAGATGACGCTTTACGCGGCGTGGATCCCGTTTATAGCGTACGAAATATATGCTCAGAACGCCGATGGCGAATTTGAGTATACCGCCACGCATTACGGCATCGAATTTGAAATGCCCGTGTGGAACACAAGAAACGGAAAGCTTAAGATGGGTGATATACCGAAATCTGACGGCAAGACCTTCCTTGCGGCGTATGCAGACGAGGCTATGAAGAATCCCTACACCGAAAATATCAACGGATATGAATTTTACGATCTTGAGTGCGGAATCGCAAACACGACCACGGTAAAGATATATACGACGTGGGTAGACGGAGAATGGCTCAAGATATTCGACGCGGAAATGCTTGTCGATGAGATGCTTGACGATCTTGAAGACAATGTCGATGACGGAAAGGGAAATGTTGTCAGCGGAAGCTATATTATCGGTGACGATATTGACTTTTCAGAGGTCGAGTGGCCAAGCGAGCTCCTTGAAGCTGAGTTTGCGGGTCAAATAATGGGCGACGGATACAGCATCATAAATCTTATGCTGCCGGATAACCAAGCGGCGGATTCCCTTGCGGATATGTTTAGCGCGGTTTCGGATAGCGCAAGCATCAAGGATCTTGCGTTCGCACAGGCTGAAGCTGAATAAAATTATTTCATTCATATATGGAGGACAGTATGTCAAAGAAAATTTTAATTATCGTTCTTTGCGCCGTAATGCTTTTGAGCAGCATTTCATTGATGTCTTGCTCGGGCGCCGCACAGAGCGCAACTGCAAATCAGAATGCAAATTCTAATCTGAATCCTACTGAAAAGCCTGATGCCTTGGTTATTATGACCGAGCAGCTTGACGGACTTTTCAATCCCTTCTTTGCAACCAGCGCAAACGATAGCACTATCGTTTCGATGACTCAGATCGGAATGCTCACCACAGGCTACGAAAACGGCGAGGTCGTTGTGGCTTACGGTGATGACGAGGCAGTGGTCGTAAAGGATTATTCCGTAGTACATAACAACAAGACCACAGTATATACCTTCGTTATAAAGAACAACATCAAGTTCTCGGACGGACACCCCTTGACGATCGAGGACGTGCTTTTCAATATGTACGTTTATCTCGACCCCGTATATACGGGCTCGTCCACAATGTATTCGACAGATATCGTCGGACTTGACGATTACCGCGCGCAGGAATTGGGCGCAGGCACGTCAAATACAGAGAATGCAATCACAACAGCGGCATCCAACAGAGCAACCGACCGTATAAACGAGCTTCTCAACCTCTATATGCAGGTTGGTAAGACTCCCACGGCAGGCTCTTACAGCGCAGACTACGATACGATGGTAAATGCCATCAATAAGCACTCTGTATCCGCAGGATATAAGAGAGCGGTTTCGGCTAACCCCAATTCCGTAACAAACGCACAGCTTCTTGCAGACTATGAGCTCACACTTAAGCTTTTCAAGGAAGAGCTTGAGAGAGACTACGCGGCGGCTCCCGAAAACTTTACAGAGGAGCCCTACAAGTCAAGAGATGAGTTCAAGGATCCCGTTTTCTGCTTCATGTTCATGGAGGGATACGTTGAGGTCGAGTATGCCAAGGATGCAAACGGCAAGGAAGACAAGACCAAGATCGAAAAGCTTACACCTCAGTACAATGCGTCTGTCGTAACAGATAAGAATTCCGCAATAAGCTACGTTTACAACCACAAGGTTGAGAACGCGCTCGGCGAGATACTCCTTTACTGGGCAACCGCAACAGAGCTCCGTACACAGTACACAGCAAAGGCAAGAGAGGTAATACTCAGCGAGAAGACAGAGGGCGGCGAGCTCAAGATACCCAACATTTCGGGCATCAAGTCTCTCGGACACACCACCGCAACAGAGAGCGTGACCATCGGTGACGTTACATATGCGGTAGCTCACGAGCACAACGAGGACGGTACTCCCGTAAACGCAGACGAGTACGACGTTCTTGAAATAACCATCAATGGTGTTGACCCCAAGGCGATCTGGAATTTTGCGTTCGCAGTTGCTCCCCAGCACTACTACGCTCCCGGATACACCGTAGACATCGAGAACAATAAGTTCGGTGTGGTATACGGCTCATTCGACTTTATGAGAGACGTTATCCAGTCTGCAAGAAACATCAAGGTTCCTATGGGTGCAGGT
>JAZUBI010000065.1:0-4511 GCA_045638385.1 Eubacteriales bacterium | reverse complement strand
TTGGTGCGTAGCAGGGCACTGCTGTCAATACCGTCGTGGGACAAGGGCAAAGGATCGCAGCTCACTCCGGCAGCACGGTAAACCTGTTCTATTTTATTGTAGGAGGGCGACTCAATGCCATAGACGCTATTTTTTCCAAGTAGCGCTATGATGATATGGTAAAGGTATTCCGATCCCGAGCCTATGATAAGCTGCTCTGATGAGACGTTAATACCTCTGTTACGAGCAAGGTACTGACGAATCGCTTCACGAAGCTGCAAGCATCCCGAGCCCGGGGAGCGTTCAAGAATATCCTCTGCATAATCGGTGAGGATGCCTCTCATAGTCTTGCTGAGAACCGAGAAAGGGAAGTCCGGGTAGTCGTGCTTGGAATGCTCGATAGGCACTTTTTTAGGATGAGTCTCGGAAGCGGCGGCAAATCGATCGTCCTTTTGAAAGATTACGACAAAGCCGCTACGCTCACGAGCCTCCACGTATCCCTCATCACAAAGGAGCGCATAGGCGTGCTCTATCGTTACCGTGCTTACGCCAAGCTCGTCGCACAGCAGACGCATAGAGGGAAGCTTAGATAGATATGGGTAGATTCCGTCAATTATGTCCTGCCTGATCTGTTTGTATATCTGAAGATATACAGGACGGCTGTTTTTGTCAATTACATACTTCATCTGTATATATAAAATTCTCCTAAACTGATTATTTTAATATCGACAGATTTATTATATAATATTATCGTTAAATTGTCAAGGAGTAACTATCAAATGTCTCATAATCATCAAAAAAAGATTGCGGTGATCAATGATTTCTGCGGTTTTGGGCGTTGTTCAATTGCAGCGTCCTTACCCATTATCTCCGCAATGAAGATACAGTGCTGTCCGTTGCCGACGTCGATCTTTTCCAATCATACCGGATTTGAAAGCTTTTATTATACCGACTTCACGGAGCATATGAATATCTACATGAATGAATGGAAAAAGCTTGATCTTCAATTTGAGGGGATTCTTACGGGATTTCTCGGATCTCCCGAGCAGATCGAAATCGTAAAGCACTTTTTAGAGCTGTTCAAGACAGAAAATAATATAACAGTCATTGATCCCGTTATGGGGGACTACGGTAAGCTTTACCCAACATATTCACCCAATTTGGCAGAGAAAATGAACTCACTTGTTCCGTATGCCGATATCTTGACACCGAATCTGACGGAGGCTTGTATTCTTACCGGGACAGAGTATAACGCGGATATGGATGAAGACGCGCTCTTCGAGTTGTGCAGCAAGCTTGCCGATATGGGACCAAAGAAGATCGTAATATCCGGCCTTGAGCGTGGCGACAGTCTTGAAAACTACATATTTGAAGCAGGGAAGACACCGCAGAGCATTCTTGAACATAAGGTAGGTCCCTTCCGTTCAGGAACGGGCGACGTATTCTCATCCATCATAGCAGCCGATGCGGTAAACGGCGTTGAGTTCGCAGATTCCATACGACACGCCTCATCGTTTATTGCAAAGGTTTTACAAAGAACTATCGAGCTTGACCTTCCAAAAACGGACGGAATATGCTTTGAAGAATTTTTAACTGAGATTTAAGTAGGGGGAATTATGAAAAACAACAAAATCAGACTAATGTGCTTTGCCGGCATTTTTACGGCAATCGTATTTGTTTTTACCGCTTATCTTCATATCCCAAGCCACACGGGTTATACCCACGTTGGCGACGGCTTTATCTATCTTGCCGCCTGCTTGCTTCCTCTGCCTTATGCTATGTTCGTAGGAGCTGCAGGAGCACTTCTTGCCGATTGCTTGACCGGCTTTGCAATCTGGGCGCCCGGCTCGATCATAATAAAAACGGCTGCGGTCCTTGTGTTTTCGAGAAAGAGCAAAAATATAATCTGCTTGCGTAACATCCTCGCATTGATTCCTGCTTGGGCTTTCTGTATCGGAGGATATTATCTGTATGAAGCAATGATAACCGGCAATTTCGTTGCGCCTCTTGCGGGAATTCCCGGATACATAACACAGTCTGCATTAAGCACTGCACTCTTTATCATCGGCGGTATCGCAATGGATAGATTAAACGTCAGAGCAAAATTAAACGGTGGTGGCTCACTATGATGACAATTACTTATCCCGTATATAACGGTATTTACGTAAATATGACAAATCGCTGTCCCTGTGCTTGCACATTTTGTTTGCGGCATCTCAGCGATCACGTGGAGGGATCGGATTCTCTTTGGCTCGACAGGGAACCTACTGTAAAAGAGGTTTGTGATAGCATTGATACGTGGGATCTGACCAAGTATAGCGAAATCGTCTTCTGCGGATACGGAGAGCCTACGGAGCGTCTTAACGATCTGCTTGAGGTTGCGAAATATATCAGATCAAAAAGCAATATCAAGATCCGTATCAATACCAACGGACTTGCCGATTTGATTTGGAAGGAATCAACAGCGCCGAAGCTTGAAGGTCTCGTTGATACGGTTTCCGTTAGCTTAAATGCAACCAATAAGGAAGAGTATTTGAAGGTGGTTCGTCCTAAGTTCGGTATTGAGTCTTATGATGCGATGCTGAAATTTACAAAGGAATGCACAAAGTACGTTCCCAATGTTGTTATGACTGTCGTTGACGTTGTTACCTCAAAGGATGAGCAGGAACTTTGCAGAACAATCTGTGAATCCGTCGGGGCAACGCTTCGTATTCGTCCTTATATTGAATCTTAAACTGAAAATTTCAAAAAAGGTATTGCAATCTTTTTAAAAAAGGTGTATAATATACCCATAATTAAATAAACGGGAGCTTGTAGACAGGCTGAGAGGAAGGTGTGACCTTCGACCGAGAACCTGATTTGGATAATGCCAACGTAGGGATGCCTGATACAAGACATTGGGAGAGAAAAAGATTTTTACGGAAGCTATCAAATCGGTAGCTTCCGTTTTTTGTTTTGCTTTGGAGGTGAGAAAAATGGTAAAGGTGAACGGAGAAGAGAAGGACGTTGCGGGCAGGACGCTTGCAGAGTATTTTGAAACGACGAAATATGATATGAAGCGCGTTGCGACCGAGATCAATGGTGAGATCGTTCCAAAATCACAATATGCACAAACGGTTTTGAAGGACGGCGATAACGTAGAGGTCGTCAGCTTTGTGGGAGGCGGCTAATATGCTACCGACAAAAGAAGAATGGAATAAAGCCTTGGAAGAACGCCACGGCAAAGAGCTTCAACAAGCCTTTTCATCAGCAACGGTTGCAGTATGCGGTCTTGGCGGTCTTGGCTCTAATATCGCCATAGCTCTCGCGAGAGCAGGTATCGGAAAGCTGATACTCATTGATTTTGATCGTGTGGACATTACCAATCTCCACCGTCAGCAATATAAGGCTGACCAGATCGGTAGGTATAAGACCGAAGCTCTTGCGGATAACCTGCGTGAGATCGCTCCGTACATTGAGCTTGAAATACATACAGAGCATATTACGGAAGATAATGCCGTAACGCTTCTCTCTGATGCGGACATCATTTGCGAAGCCTTTGACGATGCGGAATGCAAAGCAATGCTTACAAACATCGTGCTTACCGAAATGCGAGATAAGTACCTCGTAGCAGCTTCGGGTATGGCAGGTCTTTATGATGCCAATCGCATCAAAACAAGAAAAGTAACGAGCAAATTCTATCTGTGCGGCGATGAGAAAAGCGACGTCGCAGACGGAGTCGGACTTGTCGCCCCCCGTGTTGCACTTTGTGCAGCACACGAGGCACATACGGTGCTTCGTATTTTGGCAAAACAATTTGAAGTATAAAGAAAAGAGGAAAATACAATGAACAACGACAAACTTATTATCGGCGGTCACGAATTCAACTCCCGATTCATTCTCGGCTCGGGCAAATACTCTATGAAGCTCATCGAAGCGGCAGTTAAGGATGCGGGTGCTGAGATCATCACCTTGGCAGTCCGTCGCGCTAACACCAAGGAACACGAAAACATTCTCGACTACATTCCAGAAGGAATTACGCTCCTTCCCAACACCTCGGGTGCGAGAAATGCTGAGGAAGCAGTCCGTATCGCTCGCCTTGCCCGTGAGCTTGGATGCGGTAACTTCGTAAAGATCGAAATTATGCGTGACTCCAAATATCTCCTTCCCGACAACGTGGAAACCATCAAGGCGACCGAGATACTCGCCAACGAGGGATTTGTGGTTATGCCGTATATGTATCCCGATCTGAACACCGCCCGTGACCTTGTAAACGCAGGTGCGGCTTCTGTTATGCCTTTGGCTTCTCCCATCGGTTCCAACAAAGGACTTGCCACAAAAGAGTTTATTCAGATACTTATCGATGAAATTGATCTGCCTATCATTGTGGATGCGGGGATCGGCAGACCTTCGCAGGCTTGCGAAGCAATGGAAAAGGGAGCGGCGGCAAAAAAGGCGAATACCGCCCAAGCAAGGGCAGGAGAGGAACGAAAGAAGGCACGGGCAAAGAAGCAGGGAAACGAGGCAGGACGAAAGGCAAACCTATCGGGTCT
>JAZUBI010000064.1:0-40154 GCA_045638385.1 Eubacteriales bacterium | reverse complement strand
CGGGCGGTGCGAGTCTGACAGATGGTATATGCCACGGACCGTTCGCGTCGCGGTCAGCGTCGTGGATCAGCTCGGCGGCATCCGATACGATCTTGCCGCTTTCGTAGATTTCGTGGAAAACGTAGCAATTCCGCTCGGTATCGACTGCGATCTTATAATGCGCGAGCATATCGAAGCCGTAGTCCATCGCCGAATAGATGCGCCAGCCCTGCGGAATAGGGAAGGGCTCGCAAACGTGGCGCGAAACGTCGAAAGTCGGAAACATCCGCCCGCCGATATTCGCAAGCGCTTCCTCGGCAGTTCGCGGATATTCTTGCTTCCAAAGCTCACCAAGAGAGCGTTTTGTCTGTTCGAACCACTCGGGCGTGCGGCGCGGATCGGCGAAGACTGATATAAATATCTTGGTGAATTCATTATCCCCTCGCCACAGCTCCTCGAATAAGGTACCGAGCTTGATGGTGGAAATGCCAATGACCTTACCGCCTGTCGGGCGGTTGACCGTCGGATAAGCTGCCGTCCAGATCTCGCGCGCCCATTCCTGGAACGCCCATTCGTCGATAATGAGAATATTAGCCGTAAAGGAACGACCTGCAGAGCGCGAGGCGGGGAACGCCTTGAATACGCTTTTTTTCCCGTTCTCGAAGATGATCTCGATCGTACCTTTCGCCGCCTTCCACGTCGCGCCTCCTCCGGGCATCAATGCGGAAAGCTTTGAGAGGATCACGCCGAGACGGCGCACAAGCTCGAATGCGTCCGTCTCGGTTTTCGATAGTGCAATCGCGGTGTGCCCCGCGTGAAATAAGAGATCCCAAGCTGAGTAGATCAGCGCGACCCAAGTGATGCCGATCTGACGCGCCTTCAGAAAGAGATTGTACTTGTTATCCCGAATTGACTCCAGTGCCTCAACCTGCTCCTTCCACGGTCGGAAATGTACCACGACCTCGGGATCGTCCTTGTCCTCGAAATAACAGTAATTTGAAGCAAAATACACCAGATTTTTGGAGCAATACTCAAATTCTTCTTTCTGGATCTGTTTGATTGCTGCGTTGAATTCACTTCGTCTCATTCTGTCCTCTTCTCTCGCGCTGACGTAGCATCTCTTCAAGCTCCTTGGGAAGCGGCACGTCGTCGTTGCTCTGCGTGATCTCGACCCTCTCGCGCATACCGTATCGGGAAGAAAGAAGAAACTTGGCAAAGGATGCGTGAGCCTTGAAGGACAGCCCGTTGTCGATCAGTGCCTCAATCGTAAGCGCATCGCATTCCTCGCACGCCTCGGAAAACCTTTCGTGCTTTTTTCGCCAGTTCTCGATCGTTCGCGCCGTTACGCCGATCTGTCTTGCGAAGCCGACGTAGGAAGGGTATTTTTTTACGATACCGTTCGGTAAGCGGTCCGAGAGTGCGGTCTCAAAATACGCAATGATTTCTTTACAGAATTTCTCTCGGTATTCGGTTTTTCTCAAGCCGCATCCTCCTTTTCTTCGTTTTCAGCTTCCTTCAGCCCGAGGGCGATAAGAAGCTCGTTTTCGTTTTCCTTGCCCTTCAGGTCGGCAAAAATCGTTGTCTTGATGTCGTTGTTTCTGTATCCGCAAGCATACGCCGCGTAGGCTTGTGCCGTTTTATCCATTCCGAGTTTTTTCATATAGGCTTTGAGCATCGCCTCGCGCGAGCCTTTCTTCTCGACTGTTTCAAGCTTGATCGCCCTGTCGTATGCTTTTACCAGCACAAGATCGTGCGGATCTGTTACCGTAAAGTATGCCGCCGAGCGCGTCAGCTCTTTGCCGAGAACGTCATGCTCGGCAAGGTCATAATATCCCGTGTAAAGCGTCTTGATTGCCGATGCCTGCGGAGAGCTTTCGTCGGTCGCGTAGTCCGCCATAGCCTTAAATTCTGCGCTCTTGACGAGCTTTTCAACGGCGGAATCGGCTTGTTGGTATGCCGATATAAATTTACGGTATGTCTTTCGGTTCATATCGTCGGTCTCGGGGGATTTCGGGAATACGTCATAACCAACGTTATGAAGCTGTACGATCGTATCAAGCGTCTCTGCGGAATAGGTAGCCCCCGTCTTGTCGCGCTTCATCATAAGCTCAAGTATTGCCGTTGCAAGCTCGGTGTCGCCGCTCTTCAGCGCCTTGTTGATATCCTCGGTATAATTGGCATTATAAAACAGCGTATCGTAGGTGTAGCCTGCCTTGGGGAAAAATCGTCTCGTCAGACCGGAAAGAACGTTCTCAACGTTTCTCACGGGAATACCGGTAAGAGAGCCCGCCGCGCGGGATACCTTACGAAGCATCGAGCCGACCTCCCAGTCTTCGATAACGTCGCCCGATGCGACCTTGCCCATCAGAGAGAACGTCTGCGAGAATGCCTTCAGCGTATCGTTGGCGGTATCCTCGAAGAAATTGCTCATTTCATAGCCGTTTACGAAGTAGTCTACTACGTCACCGACAACGGGAATAAAGCCGACAATCTCGGTTGCGGCATCGGTGGCAAGATCCTCCGCTACCGTGATTTCGTTGCCGTCCTTGTCCTCGCGGTCCTTATCGTAGAGGAATTTGAACGCCTGTACGATGATTGCTGTTAGTACGGCAACAGCCGCCGCAGAGCCGACAGATCTTGCAAGCTGCCTCTGGGCTTTTTTGTATTGCGCGCCGTACTTTGCCTGATCCTCTGCAGACATCTGCTTATAGTTCATCACAAAGCCGACGTTCTCAAACAAGCGCGAAAACATTTTTAGTGCTGCCGATTGGAACATCGTGAACGCCTTGACAAGCTCGTTTGAGGATCTTGCCGCTTGGCTCTTGGTCGCCATGTCGGACGAGTCCTGTACCTTCAGAATGACCTCGCTGACAAGCTTGCCCGCTTCGACGAGATTTGCCTCCGAGCCGATCGGCTTTTTCGGATCTTTCGCGGCGACCTCTTCCTGGCACATAGCGAACAGCGTCTCGTTGACGAAACGGTCCATCTTGGAGATTCCCCACATCGTCTTTTCGCCTATCTTCGAAACCTTCTCGGTATTCGACAGTGCCTTGACGACGGTTGCCTCTCCCATACGCTCGGCGGCGACGGCGGATACGCGGTCAAGCTCCTTGGCATTCAGCCTCGGATGCGCAATGCCTTTGGCAATACTCGCCGGCGACAGATACTGTGCGGCGGCGGCCCAGGAGAGTGTCTGCTTGACTACCGTCTGCGGATTAAAGCCGAGCTGGTAGACGGCATACGTGCCGCGGATCTTGTTGATCGCGGTATCAAAGATCGTTTTCGTCTCGCGTTGGCGTGCGCCCTGAACGTCGAGAAGAAGATCCTTCAGCCACGCGCCGTATTTTGCCTCGGTCCGCTCGTCAAGTAAGCTCTTGACGGATAGCACATTTGTCGTGCCTGTACCGGTATTGACGTTCTTGTTATAGATCTTGTTGATATTCTGAATGGGAAGATACAGATGCTCCCACATCGCAAGACCGTTGATATGCTCGGTCACGACGTCCCAAACGTTCGCAACGTCGATCGACGCCTTGGCATTCGGTACGATGCTCTGATTAAACGAGAGATTGACCGTTGTGATGAAATCGGTAAACGGCGTTCCGTCCGAAATGTCCTTTGCTATATCGGCGGCGCGGCGCTTGATCGGGAAGTAATAGCCGTCGATCACGTTGGTATAGCCGAGATTGCGAAGGTCGGCTTTGGTCTTCGCTTCCTTTGACGTCTTCTGAAAGAAATCCGATACAACCTTGATAAACGCACGGTCCTCGGCGGTCAGCTGCTTTTCGATCTTGGCGATCAGCTGCTGTCGGCTCTCGCCAAACTGTGCGATCAGCGGCATCGCCTCGGCTTCTGCTTTGGAAACGGCTTTTTCAAATTCCGAAAGCGTTTTCTCTGTGTAGCCTTTTTCTTTCAGCTCGGCAATTGCCGTGTCGGGGGTGATCTGCAGACCCTTTACAAGCTCTTGTGCCTTGACAAGCGAGATTTTCTGCCCGCTCGGCGTTGTGATCTGCGGGAGCTTGTCAAAGCCCTCAAGCTTTCTCACTGTTCCGTCATCCATGCGGAAGGCAAGGCGGGATATCGCAAGCGCCGTCTTTGCCTGATCGCGCTTGTTAAGCTCCGTCAAGCTGATTGCCTGTCCGACCGTGATCTTGAAGCCGTCCTCAAGCTCGATGATCTCTTCCGAAAGCCGCTTCTGATATTTCTTGTTTTTCTCAAGAAATTCCTCAAACGGACGGCGAAACTCAATAACCATCTTGTTTTTCTCGGCTTCGGCATAGGCGAGCTTAAGGACCAAGTCTTGAAATACGCCGTCGTAGCGGAATCCGTCGATCGAGGCGGCAACCGATAACGGATCAAGGAAGGGCATTGCGATCTTGCGGATGCCGCGTCCGAGATTGTAGAGCAATCCCTTTTTCTGGAATTTCTCGTTGCCTTCCTGAATGATGGCGACCGCCTCGTTCGCTATCTCGTTAAGCCCGATCCATCGCTCGCCGTTCCAGAACATATCATAATTCTGATAATTGCGGATCGCCACCTTGAGTGCTGTGTGGAACTCTTCAAGCTCTTCAAGCGATAAGCTCTCCTTGGCGCGCTGCTCCTCCATAACGGCTTCGTATTTCTCGCGCGAGATGCCAAACTCTTTAAGCTCCTCGTCGGTCAGTGTCTGTACCTGTCCGCTTGCGGCAAGCAATTTGATCGTGTCAAGCTCCTCCTGCGTCATAGCAGATTGCATCGGGTCGGTACCGATGAAATTCTCATTGTCCTTCTGAGCGTTTTCTGCCCAGGCAAGCATCAGGCGCGCGGCATCTCTTGCCTGCTGTGCTTTGACACCCGTTCGCGTCATGGCTTTCAGGAAAGCTTTGGCAATGCCCCTCGTCTGTCGGTCTTCCATCTGGTCGGCGGCAGTATAGTCGCGGTTGACGTAGTCTCGCAGCCGTCTGCCGTCTGCTGAGATGCGATTCAGGCGCCTTGCGTAATCCCGACCGTAGTTTGCTTCGGTCAAACGGCGGTCAAATCGCTCTTTTGCGCGATTGATCTGTCTGTCTGCTTCCTGGCGTACTTGGTCGATCCTCTTTGCAAATGCTTCGTTCAGCTTGGCTTCAAGCTCTTCGATCTCCTTCTGATGCTGTGCGTCCTTTTCGGCGATAAGCTCCTGATAGCGGCGCAACAGCTTGCTGTACTTGGTTTCCTTACCGCCACTGCGGAAGAATCCCATCATAATGTCGCTGACATTTTGGCGAATCTCGTTGACTGTCGTTTCGTCTGCCAGCGCAAGAGGCACAAATTCGCGGCGAAGATCTGTAAGACCCTTCAGGCGTTCATATTCCTCGTTCAGCGCAATAAGAAGATCCGCCTCGTTTTTCGCTGTGACATCGGTAAGAAGACCCTGATCCTGAAGCTCTGCGATCGCATCCCCGATACTGATGCCATCCTCGGCGGTCCAGCGCTTGAGAACGGCAGCACCTTTCTTCTTGTCGTATTTGGCGAAAACATCCGCCTTTACCGTGTCCGCCTTGATCTTGCCGCGATAGCTGTCAATGACGTTAAAATTCTCGATCGTACCGTCAACGAGCATCTGCTCGTATTCGGCATTCACTTCGAGATCGGCGTAGATTGTGCGCGCAATAAATCCCTCTGCAACGGCGTTTGCGATTTTGCGGCGTTCTGCTTGGTTCTTTGCGGAATTCATTTTGCGCCAAAGCCAATTGATCAGCTTTGTCTTATCCTTGCCAAGCATCTTTGCCTCGCCGCCTGCCATTGGCGTGATGATCTGCGAGAGGATCGCATTTGTCGCTGTCGCTACTTGGTTCTTGTAGTAGGCACGCGGGCGAGCAGGCTTTTCTTTTGCCGACGATTCCTTCTTTGCCGTCACCGTGTCAACTGCCTTTGCCTTTTGACTCGGCGTAAACGCCGTCAGATGCGAGGCTATTTCTGCCTCCGGCACGTCGATGCTGCGAAGGAAATCGGCAAATCTTGCATCGTAGGTTGCGACCTCGTCAAAATCCACGTTACGACTGATATCGGTAACGATCACGCGCTTATTTTCGTTGTCGATCTCAAGCGAGACACCGTGATCGGGATATTTCTTCTCAAGGTACCGTCTGACGGTGTTAATATTGTCAAGAAGCTTCGCATCCGTCCATTCAAAGCCCCATTTCACGCGGTCAAGATCCGCCTGCACTGCCTCTGCCGTCACACTCTCCGCGCCATCAAGCGACAGGGAATAGCGCGTGTCGGGGTTGGATGTGGGAGCGATGTTTGCGGTTAGCTTTGCTTGCTCTGACTTGAATGTAACAGCTTCCGTATCAAGTATAAAACCGTCATACGCTGTGCCGTTTATTCCGTTGAAAAGCTCGGTGGCTTCAACAAGATCGCCAATTGCGGTAAGGGATACGTCATAGATCATCGCAAAGTCGCTCTTGCCTTCGTAAACGCTCTGCAGAATCTTCTCGATGTCGTATGTACCATAGTTTTCAATGCTATAATCTTCATTTTCCGACACCGCTTTGAGGAATTTTCTCATTTGCAGGCGTGAAATGGTCTTTTCCTGTGTCGCAAGTGGATTTGTGATGTTGAGATAGTACGGTCTCACCGTTCCGTAGTGCCTTGCTTGATCTGCGCTATTCGTGAAGTAGAATCCCCTGCCGTAAAGATTGGACGGCTTTGATTTTTTCTTTTCAAAAGTGTAAAACTCTTCAGCCGCTCCTTGATACATCACTTGAAGTCTGCCCTGTGCATCTCTTACCTTGCTGTCCTTGAAATACGCATCCTGCTCCTCGGTAAGCTGATTTTCGGTGCTGTCGAAAGAAAGCGATAATTTGCTATTGACTTTTGGTGTTGGTTGTGATATACTATTATCAGAAAGTTCGATGTTTGCGGTGTCTTTGGCACCGCTCACTGCAGCATGTAAAGTCTGCTGGGCATCGGACTTTCTTTTTTTGTCGCCTTGTTCTTCTGCAGAAAAACTGTATACAAAGTTTCCGTTTTCTTTTTCTTTGACGTTAATAGTTACACGATAGGGTTCATATTCTTCGCTTCCGTATTCGGCAAAATAAATATCATTGATGAAATAATGCCACCGTTTCACACCTTGATGTGTATAACTTTCTTTTCCGGTTTCGTCTTTAGAGTAGTTGTACGTTGCTTCGGAAGCGATTTGATAGTAATCGTCAGCAAGGTCAAGTGTTACTCTCTGTTCTGATGCACTGCCGTGTCGATTGCCGCCCATAAGCTTTGTAGCATCGGTGCGAATCTTTGTGTCTTCTGAATAAGTAGGGTCGAATTGTGCCTCGATCTCCCTCTCAATGCCATTTTCCTTTATTTTAAGCTTAATCGGCTTTTTCGACCATACATTTTGTATGTAATCGAGAATAACGGCTGCCTTTGCGCTTTTTGGCGTTCCTTTCGGAAAGTTTGATTTGTATTTTCCTTTTCCATCTTCGGCATATCCCGCAAAAGAAAACTTCGTTCTCGCCCTGTCCTCGTCCATCTCGGCGGCTTCTTCGAGGACCTTCTTCAGCTCGGCGATCGCCTCGGGGGAAAGATCAGTTTCCGATTCGATCACGGCGCGGCTGTACAGTGCCTTATAGCCGAGCGCGTCGCGGAACATCAATGTGAAGCCCGCAGTATTGTCCCCGCCTACCGTGATCGCGCGGTTGGCAATCGACTGTACAAGCTCGGCGATATTGTAATACGTGCGCTTCAGAATGCCTACCTGACGAAGCGAGCGGATAAACTTCTTTGAGCCCATCACACGTCCCATCGTGCCGGCGGCGACCTCTTCCATCATCGCCTCAAAGCTGATGCCCTTGTACGTCTCGAAATATTCTTTGACTCTCGCCTCGGTCCATTTCTTGCCGTTAAGGAATTTCGATAATGATACGCCCTTGTTATAATGCGCCGTATACAGATCAGCAACCGCGTGCTGAAAGGCGGGGTCGGCGGTCTCGTAGATTGCCTTCGTCAACCCTTTCAGATCGCCCGTTGCCGCCATATCGTGGTAGAGCTCGTGGAAGAAGATG
The DNA here is from genome assembly GCA_045638385.1 of Eubacteriales bacterium. Classification (GTDB taxonomy): domain Bacteria; phylum Bacillota; class Clostridia; order Oscillospirales; family CAG-272; genus SVTX01. The sequence goes on along the minus strand of JAZUBI010000064.1, from coordinate 32,151 downwards.
TCGGCACGCCAATGCTTGCCGTTCATCTTATCGGGATCAAGCAGGATCAATCGCCTGCCCGACTTCTTCAGCACGTCGTGCGAGCCTTCCTCGCGGTGATCCTTCATAAAGCGCACCTGGAGTCCGCTTCTGACTGCCATAAACGCCGCGATCGACTGTACCGTCACCTTGTCAATGCCGCCTGCAGAGCGCATCATATTGATGATTGCCTCGCGCGTTTCGGCATCGAGGAACTTGAACTGCTTGACTGCCTTCATCGCCGCCTTGACCTCCTGCGGCGTTGCCTTGAACTCGGTTTCAACATATTCCTCTGACGGCTTCTTCGGCGTGCCGTCGTCCTCCTTCGGCGACACCGAATCGGGACCCAGCGAGGATTTTGAAGAATTTTCTTTCGAAGTATTGCTTTTTTCGGTAGTTTGTGATATACTATCTTCAGAAGCAGAGTCAGATTGTGAACTGGGTAACGGCAATTGGAGCCTATTGACCTTCAGCCAATCCTCGACTCTGCTTCTATTTTTGTCAACATAGAGAATCTTGCTTGTGTTAATGAGATTTTGCGCGTTATCTTTGGCGTACGCAGAGGCGATTTTGACAACGTCAAGATAGGTGCTTTTTCCGGATTTGGTTGACGGATTTAATTCCATAATAATCTGAATTAAGCGCCCTCTGTCATCATACAGTTCGCCAAACAATACAATCCTTCCGCTCACTGTTTTAGATTCCAGCACAAGAATAGGGCTTTCCAATACTTCCGGAATTTTTTTGAATACCTCAATTGTCATTTCCTTGTGATCTGACAATATTTTTTTAATCTTGCTGGCATCAATTCGAATTTGCTTTTTGCCTATTTTTTTGCCACCGACCTCAATCTGTTGCAAAACAGACGATGTCTGCCCAACAATAAAGGAAAAGCCTTCGGTTTTTTTATCCCAAGAATCAATACGGCTTGCAAAGCTTTCTTCAAGACTCATCTTTGTGCCACGCTCGCCTGCTTTTTCTGCGTTCTCGGCGGTGTCGGTATCTTCGGTGACGTGTGTTTCGTCCTGCGATCGCAGGCTTTGCGTGTCCGCATTTTCGGTATCTTGCTCACCCGACAGCTTGGCGATCGCTGACTTGACCTTTTCTGCGCTGACCGTAACGGGCATACCTTTCTCGCCGAACAAAAGAAAGATGCGGTAGCTGCCATCGTCGTTCTTCTCGATCGTCAGGTAGGCTTTTTCGCCTTGGTATTCGCCTACGTAGGTTGCGTTCTCGCCGTTCCAGGTTGCCCCCTCGGATACCGGCTTTGCGACTTTTTCTGCTTCGGCAATCCGACGTGCGACTTCTGCCTTGACGGTCGCTTCCTTGGCACGGTTTTTCCGTTCTTCCTCGTCAAGCTGCATCTTTTCCATTTGCGCGGCGATCTCTTCATTCAGAACGCGGTTTTTGCCCAAGGACGTGTCAACCACGCGGCCTACCCAGTCCATCGTGGCGATCGCGCGGGTGATCTGATGGTCAACGTTGGTAAGATCTTCTGCCGTGATCTCAATACCCGCATCCTTGAAATAGGCGTTCGCCCACTCGGCAAGCTGATCGTGTTCGGTCTTTGAAAGGGAAGCGATATACTCGGCGTGTCTGTCGGTGATCACGTTAAGCTCGGTAGCGGCAAGCGTTCTCTCAAGCTTGCCAAGCGCAATGGTAGCACCCGCACCGTTCTTGTCTTTGGCGTTCTGATACGAGGTAAGACCGCCCTTCAGCTCGGCAAGAAGACCCGCCACCGTGTCAGAACCGCTTGTCAGCCCCTGTGCCTCGGCGTTCTCAACAAGATAGCGTACCTCCTTAAGCATCGCATCACGCTTCTTGGCATCCGTGTTGAGATCCGCGCCGCGCTTGGCTTCGTAGGCAGTCTGGACGCTTGTCGAAACACCGCCCATGATGCCGCCCGATGCAAAGCCGACAAGACCCGAATACAGCGCGTCGCCCCAGTCCACCTTGGCTTCATCATCAACGCCGGTCCAACGCTGCCATACGGGATCCCATACCGATCCGAGGAATTCTTCCACCGCCTCGCCGCCGGCAGACGATACAAGCTGCGCGGCGATCATCTTGGTCGTGGTGGTCTTTGCTGCCTGCTTACCGAGGGATTTTGTCACCTTCGAGCCGATGTTCTTTACGGTATTTTTACCGAGCGATTCCAGCGTCTGACCCGAGCCGGAAATAAAACGCTCCAAAGCCCATTCCACTGCTGCCGAGCCGGCACCGTAGGCGTACTCACGAAAGCCTGTCTCGCCGGTTTTCTGCGAGGCGGAGGATATGGCGTTACCCCAGATACCGAGCGCAAACAAGACCTGCCCCACGTAGGGAATGAGGAAGGTCACCGACTGACCAAGACCCGACGATACGTCACCGACGAAGCGTCCGACCTTCTTCGGATTATATGCCTCGTCGAGCTTGGTGTTGAGATCCTGCACCCAGTTGTCGTATTGGAATACGTAGTCCTTGTAATCCTTGTCGCCAAAGATCCGCGCAACCGTGCCCGCAATAAAGTCCGTCGCGCCTTCTACAACGCCAAGCACACCGAGTCCGATCTTTCCTCCTACGTAGGCGAGACCGGATATGGAGCGGGTATTGTCGAATATTCCGGATCTTATTTTAGGAGACTCTTGTACTTGGTCTTGGTTCAATGTATAAAAGTTTTTATCGAATACTCCTGATCTTATCTTTTTACTCATAAATTCTCCGTTGACTTTTTTGTTTTCTTGTGATATATTCTTTTTGAGGTGATAAAATGAATGTTTTTAGCAAAATAAGTAGTGGTGTTTTTGATGATAAAATGACATTTTCAGATTTTTTTGAATCCTATTGGTGGATTTTTGTCATTGCAATTATCTTAGTACCGATCTTTTGTGTTATCTTTAGGACTGTGTATATTGATCTGAATCGGAAGTTAGTCGAAAGGAAGAAATCCCGTGAGGAATCTTTGGTTGATTTTAACGGCCAAAAGGTCTCCCAAAAACAGCTTTGCACCATTCGTCTTGAAGGAGAACAAACGATTGTGCAATTAAAAGGTTGTGTGTTTTTCGCTCCTGTGGTAAATCGTGAAGGGCATATTTTCAAAGGATGGTTCTATGACTCTGCTTGCACTAGGCCGTATTTGAATACAAAAGTAAAAAGCGATATCGTGCTGTATCCGTTATGGATAAAAGGCAATTGATGTGTCAATTGCCTTTTTATTTTTCCCACGGGTTCTTTCTCTTAAGCGAAAAAAATTCGCTTCGATCCACTTTAGCTCCGGCTTTGAAGTATTCAATTTGTTCTTTCAGTGCATTTGTGATTTTTATTTCTTGCCATGAGCCATTTATTTTAGCGAAGAATGATTTGCCATCCGATACGAACGATCTGCCCTTCACGGTATTTGGGCTTTGATTTAGTAGTTCAATATATTCTTTTGCTTCGTCAGACGAAGGCTCTTTTTCTTCATAGCCAATGCCGACTCGTGTGGCACCTCTTATGTCAATCCATAATTTGTTTGTACTATCTACCCATACTTTATCTTTGGCAAATAGTTCTTTCGCGAGTTTTTCATACGACTCGCCCAGTTTTTCTTTTTCATCATAGATGGACTTAATGAAGACTGCCCAGTCTTGTCTGGCATCTTTGTCTCCGTATCCAATTTCTTGGAGTGATATTTCGTATTTTTGTGCAATAATTTCTTCTAATTCTTTATCGCCCAAAATTCCTTCATTGTGTAAAGCTTCAAAGATTTCTTGCATATCTAACACAGTTGTTTCGCTCGTCACTGCCTCGGTATCAATATTATGGTTTTTAAGAACTCTTATTAACTGATCAGTATCGTTAGTGGCGATAGCTTGTGTGATTTCATTTCCGGCAGCCCTCTGCATCTTACGAAGTGTAGTTTTGTACTGCTCGCTGTTTCTACCATCCTTACCGAAAATACCGTAATCAGCAAGATTGTCGAGCTGTATTTTTGATACCGCACCGCCTCGCTTAAGTGTTTCTTCGATCGAGATAACTTCTGCGTTCGCCCACTCCCTGAGTGCTTCTTGCACGATAGGGTTGTCTTCGGTATATTTTTCCCCATATAATGCAGAAAGCTGTGCTTTAACGGTTGGTGCCTGCGGAACGATCACGTTGCCGTCGTTGTCGGTGTAGCCGGTAAGCCCTCCTTGCAGTTGTAGCTTTACGTTTTCTACCTCTTCTTTTTGTGCCGAGGTCAGCCAGCCCGATGTTCCTGTTGTGCTTCCTTCGGTTGTTCCGTTTGCCGTTTCTCCGTTCGGAGGAATAATACCAAGCCCCTGATAATACGCGATCAGGGCTTCCTTGCCGCTTTCCGCGTCCGCCTGCGGTATGCCAAGCTTGGTGGCAACGCTCACGAATATCTCGGGGTCCATATTCACGCTCTGCGCCCTCTCGACAACTGTCTGAAGGTTGGCGGCGCGCTTCTCCTGCACCTGACCGAGATACTGATTATACGCCGCGCGGAAGGAATTGCTGTTCGCCATCGCGTTTTGTCTGGCAAGTGCCTGACCTGCGACTCTGCCCGCGTATGCCTGCCCGCCGAGGTAATCGGAATAGCCCGAGCCGGTAAGACCTGCCTTAGCCATCTGCTCGCCCTTCACACCGTAGCCCGGCTGTGCGCGATCGTATGCCGCATCGACCTGACCGAGCTCGTAGTGGTAATCGTCGATAAAGGAATAACCGCCCGCGTCGTAAAACTCCTTCATCGTCATCTGATCGACGGCAAGATAGCCCTGCTTGTTGTTCTCGATCTCCTTGTTCCAGTCCATCTGGGCAAAGTAATTGTCGGGAGTGTAGTCAGGCACCGTGTAATTCTTCGTGTCGGTGCCGCTCTTGATATAAGGGTTTGTCTTTGACATTACTTAACTCCTTCTGCCTCGTTTTTCGGCGTTTTTTCTTTTTGCGGCAGTCTTGCCATCGGTGCGCTGCTCATTTGTGCTTGCGCCGGAAGCGACGGCGAGAACTGCCCAACCGCTTCTGCCTGCATTTGCGTACGGCCGACGAGCATTGCGAAATACTCGACGTTTTCAACGGCGTTCGGGAAGTGCGCTTTCTCCTGATGCTGCCAATAGCGGAGTAGGGTAGCGGGGTCCTGCGGATTGCCGTATACGCCCGCTTGCAGATTCTGCAGATTGATCTGCCATAAAGCCTCTCTTTGATTTTCGATCGGGTTAGAAAGCTCCGCAGAGAAGAGAAAGCGGTCGTTGTAGTGATACAGTCCTGTTTCTTCGTCGAGCTCCAGATAGTCGTATCGGTTGAAGGTCTCATTGTGAAGCCTTCCGTACTCGTCACGGTAGGCGATCGGACGCGGCTCGTCAGCAAAGGCAAGATGTAATTCAAATATCGCGCGGTCGATATCGGCATAGGCGGCGTTCTTCAAGGCGCGTTTCGATTCGAGTCGCCCTGCCGCCTGCTGTACCTGCACCTGCTTGGCAACGCCGCTTTTCGCCGTCGAGTCCGCCTGACCCTGATAGCTTGACGTAATGCCGAGGATCTTCTTTGCCGTCTCATAGCAATTCTCGACGATAAGGAGGTCTGCCTGCGGATTATACGTCGTGTCAATTACACCGTACTGTGACGGATGCTCGTTCGGCTCAAGCTCAAGCACCTTGGCGTTGATCGAGTTATCCCACTTGAACGGCGAGCCCTTCGGCTTGTAAGGAATCACCGCCGCGCCGAGCAGCTTTTCGTGTAGGCGCGAGAGGATCTTGTTGACCTCGTCCTGCTGCGGCTTGATGGTCTCGCAGTCGCTCTGACCCCATACGGATCCCTCTCGTGATACGTTGCGGCGAAGCACAACAGGAAAGCTCTTGGGCTTATACCAGGGCAGGCGGGTCTTTCTTAAAACGGGAACGTCGACCTCTTCCACACCGGGAAGCATCATACCGCCCACCTCCTGCACCGTGTTCGTCGGCATCTTCTCTTTGCGCGTGATCGGCTTGCCGTTCTTCATGGCGATGCTCATTGCCGGAATCATACTGCCGTCAGAGCACTGCACGTTGGCGGAAAGCTCCTCATATTCCGAATTTACCGCTACGAGATCGGGGCTTGTGCATACGCAAACGCCCTCTCGCTTGTGACAGCGGCGGCAGATCTTGTTCTTGCGCGAATAATAATCCTCGATGTGGCAAAGCTCAACGTCACCCGAGAAGGCATATTGGCAGACGTTGCCATCGTCATCGCGGTACCAGCAGATCACAACGTCGACCGTGTCGTCATCCTGAACGCGGTCGGCTTCTTTTTCGGTATCCTCTGCCTTCTTGAGGGTGATGCCGAAGCGGCGCACCACGTCTTCGCGCGTCGTCGAGACGATCACAAAGCAGTAGTCCATCTCGTGCACCTCGCTAAGACCGGGCTGCGGTACGAAATCCTCGATGCTACGCTGTGAAAGGCGGATGCCGCCCTGCTCGGTCGCGTTTTTGATCGAGTCGTCCCACTCCACAAGCCACACCGACGTGCCGAAAACGTAGCAGGAGCGTTCGTCGCGGTCGTTCATTAGCTCAAAGGGAAGCTTGTTGCGCTGTGCGTTCAGAAAACGCTCGGCGCGGATCGCGTTTCTCTCGTTTTTCTCGCTCCATCTTTCCGCCGTGACCTTCGCCGACGGGATCGTCGTCGAGATCTGACTTTCGATCAGCTCGTATGTGATATTGCGGCGGTACTGAAGCGGCACGCCGTTAATGCTCGCACTCGTCCCTTCGTACTGCTCCTTATTCTCGCGGAATTTCGTTGTATTATCTCGCTTGCTCTTGGCGTACTCAAAAAGCGCGCCAAAAAAGTCTATTGCTTTGCCCTCAATCCTCATTCGTTTTCCTCCGTATCGTTCTCTGTGGCTCGTTTTTGTCGCCTTACAGAACATTTGTTCGTTTCTGCTTCTATTGTACCACGAAAAATGACACCTTGTCAAATTTCGGCGTGAGACTAAACCCGCGTTTAGTTCCACACTTTTGTGAACATTCTGTAAACTTTTGCGCCTTTTCTCGTTTATTTCCCGATTGGGTATAACGCCAAAACACTTTTTCCGCTCTCGCCCCGCTCACAAAGTCTTATTTTCGCGCCCTTGGCCGACCTTGACTTGCCTGTAATTTGCAGAGCTCTCACGAAATTCACTTTTTAGCCTTCTAAGATACATTTTTTTCGCAAATATGTACGTTAGCACGCCACCGTCAGCGATGAGTTTCACTTGCCGGTAACTTGCAGCTGCTCTTCCGCTTACCCTTCTTCGTCGGCTTCTTTCCTATCCCACCGCCGCGCCCGCGCGCAAAAAGAGGTAAATCTATGTATTATTTCAGCTGTCTGTATGTTTTTATTTTTTTGCCGCGAAAAAAAGAGCGGCAGCCGACATAATAAAACACCCGAACGCCATTCAAAGCGCTTCGGGTGTGATTATTTTACGCCTTAACTTTGCTCGGCGTTTATTATATAGTAGAAAATATCAAAATTCTGCTCAAAAATAGACTGTAAAGCAAGCCTCAAGCGGCTCCCTCGCCGCATCGTGAAAACAAGGTGTTTTCCGATTGATTTTTGCCTGCTCTGCAGTCTGTTTTAGCTTTGTCTGGTGCTCTTTTCTTGCGCTCTCGCGCCGTTATCCCTATTTGGGAAATGCGATTATAGTCTTTTCCCTTGGTCTGCCCTGCGCCGAGATTTTAACCTCGGCGCCGCCGTACTAATAAAGGAAGAGCGCTTTTGCGATGCAGTATATCGCCTTCGTCTTCACGCGGTAATACTTGCCGCGCGAGAGTATGCGTGAAAGCTCTGACTTGCCGTAGCCTTTGTTCGTGGATATGTCCGCGATCATCTCGTCAACGTAGCACCCGACAAGCCCTGTCGCCTTTGCCGTCTCGTCGTAGACGGTGTAGGTGCAGGTGAACAGCGCAAGCTTGCGGTTTCCGTCACTCTCTTTTTTCAGCGCTTCCTTCATTCTTGTATAGTCACCGCAGAGTGCGGCAACCAGACGCACGACCGACGCGGGCAGTTCGTGTTCGTGCTTATTCATATTTTCCTCCGCCGCTATCCTGCGGCCTATAAACGATGTAGGAGCGGTAGATCCGCTTCGTGTAGGGGTTTTCGCCAACGTAGTAGGTGTCTGCCTTCAGAAGGTAGCCCTTCGGCACGTAAGGCTCTTTTTGCTCCCAGGAGCCGTGAAGCTCTTTATGCTTCGGCGGCTTCGGGCGCTTGACGGTCTTTGCCATAGACCATTTTCTGCCTGGCATAGGGTTATAATGCAAAGGATCGTCGGGGTTGTCGCTTTTGAGGAAGTAAGCCGCCAGCGCGGAGTATTCGCCCGAATAAAGCGGGCTGTAGTGCACGTTGCCAATGTCCGTCGTCCAGATGCGGCGGAACAGTACGGGGGTAATTTGAGGCACGACAAGGTGGTGGTGAATGCCGCCACGCTTGCCGACCTCACAACGGTAGAAGTAATAGCTAAACTCTACGCCGTGTTTGGCGTAGAGTTTGCGGATCTCGGGAATTACTTTTTTCTGAAAGTCTTTTTTCGCTTTTTGCGCATCGTTTGGGCGATTCTCGGCGCGGTAGGTAAATACCAGATGCCAGTCGCCGTCGCGGCAGTTCTCGTTCATCAGAGCGGTCAGCTTGCGCAGTGCTTCACGGTAGTTCGCGCGGACCTTCGAGAGCGGGGAAGGGTTTTCCTTCGGCTTCCTCGGCTCTCCCACACGCTTGCCGTAAGATACGAGATCATATTCTCTGATCAGGATCGAGCATCCCGCTTCGATCGTTTCACGAATTCTTTTCATAATTCCCTCGCTTTGTTTTTAGTCGGTGATATGTGTCTGTGTATCGTCGGTGCCGGTGCCGGCTGTTGTGAGCTGCTCAACGATCTTCTTGAGCTCGTCGCCTCGGTGGAATTCCACCGGCGCGATCAGTCCCACGAGCAGAAAGCCTGTCTTGACAGCGATCAGGAGCTGTCCGCCCGTGTAGCGTTCATAAAGTTCTACACCGTTCTCGGCATCTGCGAAAGGGCTGAGGTACTTCTCGTTAATAAATACCGTGCCTTCACTTGTGTAGAGCGGCAGGAGCTTCATACCGCTATCGTAGATTGAAAGCTGCGCGCGTTCAACAAGCCTATCACTTTCGGTGCTGTCCGAAAGGTCGAAGCTCGGCGGCCACACGCCTTCCTGATAGGTGTATTTGCCCTGCTTGTCCTCGGGGATATCAAAGAAACGAAAGATCGTATCCTCCGAAAGTCTCGGAAAGCCGTGTAAAGGATAGTAAGCCGCGCCGTCTCTTGGCGGCTTGTCCGTAGGAGTTCATTCTATTTCCGCCTCCTCTTCAAGCACCGATTCAAGGATCTCAAGAGCATTACACAGTGCATTTTGCACTTTTTCGCTTGCACCATAGGATGCTCCCTCGATGATTCCGATAGCTCGATTCATCGCCTCTCGGTTTTTCAGTGTCATTCTGCTCCCTCCTTGATTAACCAAGTGTCCACGTCGATCTCGCCGTTGTCATCGGTGATTACTGCGGCGAAGCGGTACAGATACAAGTCGTCCTCTTCTACAAGGCAGGTGATAAGATAGAAATCCTCTCTGCCCTCAAGGTTATCGACCTTCTCGGCATCGAGCCATACCACCGCCTCCCATTGGTATTCAGCTATAAGGTCTTGCTTGGCGAGTTCGATTTCTTGAGCCTCGGTCTCTTCCTTACACAGACGTACCAGCGAGTCAATAAGGGCAATACCCACAATAAAAACAACGCAAATTAAGATTACAAGTATTTTTTTCATTCGTTTTCTCCTTTTGTGTATTTCTTTTTGAGTTCGGCGTATCTGCCAAAAAAAACAACATCAAATCCTGTCATAGCGCAGATAGTTTCTATTGTTTTCTCAACCTCCTCAACAATCTTCTCAACCTCTGCCCTCGGTACGACATCGGCTTCAGGGAAATGTTTAATCTCCGCTATCCAATAGTCGACAGAAGCGTTCACTCCTCTTTGAAAAGGCGTTTCTGTGATGACATATTTGCTGTCCTTCATTTGCTTGATTAAAGCATCCGCATCAATATATCTTGCCATATTACTCTCCTTTGTAAGTATATTTTGGGATGGTGATTGTCTTTGTACCCTCGACTTTATAGCGTTTGAGGTCTGCTTCTATAATTGCACCGATATTAAGTTCAAACTCCGTAACCTTTCCGCACTTGATGCACTCGTTGCGAAAAGTACACTAATTGGGATTGCTTTGCAGTTTTGCCTCTAAGCCTGTATCGGCATACCGATGACCGCCTGTTAGAAAGCACATAAGTTTGTTCATATCACTCACCGCCTTTCATTTTCGGTGGCTCGGGCAACGGCATCCAATGTGTGATGACTCCTTCATTCCATACTCGCTTATCAACGGCGTAAAATGCCATTCTAACGCCTATTTCCTCACCGTAAACAAGAACGGTCTCGTATTCATCAGGCAATCTCTCCTCAACGCTTATCCACTCGCCCTCGCTCTGCTTGTGGTAGCCATCTGTGCATATTGCCGCTGCGATTATTTTGCTTTCTGTCAGCGATAAGATGCTTGAGAATAACTCATGGATTTTTATAGCCATCTCCTCAATCTGCGTGTTCATCTCGCGTTCATCTGCCGTCAAGCCGAGCACAACAAAACCGTCTTTGCAGAAGGCGGGATCGTCAAGTATGTAACTGATTTTTTTCGATATCTTTCTTCCGGTATATGTGCCGTTTGAATACTCTTGTAGACGGAGAGTGTCGCCTACTTGATAGTTTCGGTCATTTTTCCGCACCTCGAACGGCTTGGTACCGTTCTCGACGGCGTTAAAATATTCGGGTAAGGTTTTAAGATAATGCTGGTTGCTCATTCTGCGTCCTCTTTCTCTTGCCAAACTCGCGGCGTATACGTTCTGTTTTCGTGGCGTTTTTCTGCCTTTCGCACAGCGCCAAGCACCTGCGGGAGCTGATTCATGACTTTTATGTTTTGTATGGTTTCAAAGAAGGTAACGAGCGGTTCGATTTCTTCCGCGCGGTCCTTGTAGTAGCGGCGGTTTTGCCGAGCTCGCGTCAATTCTTTTGCAATTTGGTTTCTTTCTTTGGACGAGGTCTTGTTCAATTCCAAATGATGTAGAAGGTCTTGTGTCAGCTTGTCTTCGGTCTCGATCTGCTCCTTGCAAAAACGGTATTCTCGATTGCACGATGCTATAAAGTCTATAAGCTCCTTCAGCTGCTCTGACGTTTTGGCTTTAGCCTTTTTCATGCTTTGCCATCCTTTCCGCAAGAACTTTCTCGGCTTCCGCTGCGGTGCGGAAAACGCATTTTCCAAATGCGCTGATAGGATACTCTTCGCCTACTTCCGCGACGTAGAACGACCACCGAATCTCGCCGGAGGCACTTCGTCCGCAACCGATCTCGTATATCTCGTCTTCCCAAATCTCGCATACCACGGGCGCGACGTCAAGCATATCTTCGTTTGTGATTACGTACACCGGATCTCCCACCTTGCAGGGAAGCTTCACCACATCCTCGCTCGGCGCGGCGGCAATCGCCGCGCGGACGGCGGACAGCGGGATCAATATCTCGCCGTCCGCTTCAAGTGCTCCGAGCTTGAGATCTATATTTTCGGGTCTAATAAAGCGTTCCATCTTATCCTCCAATTCCTTTGCCGACGAAATCGGCGACGTTCGCAATGCATCTCTCGCACACACAGCACCACTTCTTCGGGTTTCCGTGTCCGGGGAGAATAACGTACAGCTTATACATATTGCTCTTCAGGTGCCGCTCGCCGCAGATCGCACAGTCCTCGTTATATGCGTGATCGTGGTTTCGATGCCATTCATCTCCTGTCGGGTAAAAGCTCATTGTTCCTCCATCATGGCAAGATACTCGCGGTAGACCTCGTGACGGCCCTCTCGCATATCGATCTCGTCGTCGGACATCTCATAGCCGTACTTACAGAGGAATTCGTATATTGCTGTCAGCGACTCGTTTGTTTTTCTCTCGATGCGCCATACGCCATGGTCCCATCTTTTGGTAAAGTATCCATCACTGCTGTCGCGCATCTCACCGTATGCCATCAGGAAGAGAAGATCCTCGGGGCGTCCTTTGTAGCCCCTGATTTTCTTAACTGCGGCTTCGTCGCTCTTTCCTGTGTCGAGTGCTTTGCGGATATAGGTCGTATCTCCGTAGGTGTTCTGAATTCGGCGTGTCAGGTATTCCTGAAGCAATACGTCAGTATATGCCGATGTACCGAGACGGTTCTCGCGAACAAAGTCAAGTCGCATCTCGTAATGCCGCTTGTCGATCTCCTTCAAGCGGTCCCAGAAGGCATCGATCTGATCGTTCATCTCGTTCTTTTTGGCGATCTTCTCGCTGTTTTCCTTTTCTTCTGCCGTCATCTGACTGAATATCGTAAAGCCGTAGCTGTCCTCGCGCCACGTCGGGGTATAAGAGTTGTACTGCTCCATGGCGGCATCAAGCTTTTCCGAAATTTTCTCTATTTTATCGCTTGAAGAGATAAACGTGCGGTATATATCTCCTTCAGAATTTTCGCCGATCACGCGTTTATTTGCCCACAGGCTGAGATGCTCGCGCATCATCGTCATCTTCTTTTGCTTTTCTTCCTTGTCCTTGGCGGCCTGATAAGCGTTATTGAAATTACTCGTACCGGCTTTACTGAGTACGGCATTACGCTCGTTTTCATCAGTGAGATCGGCAACCTTCAGAAGCTCTGCAAGCGTTACCTGCCTATCACACGCTTTTTGAAGCTTCTTGCGATCAAGCTTCGAGAGCTTCAGGCGGTCCTTGACTGTTCGCTTGGTAAAGCCTGTCTTTTCGGCAATACTTTCAACCGTATCGCCGAGATCAAGCATCATTTGCATCGTTTCCGCCTGCTCGATGGCGGAAATATCGGCTCTCTGCATATTTTCGGCAAGCATCATACCGAGCTGTTCGCGCTCGGAAAGCTCCGCGATCACGCAGGGAAGCTCGGTAAGTCCAGCCACCTTTGCCGCGGCGCACCGTCTGTGACCGATGATGAGCGTATAGCCGCCTGTTTCGCGGCTAACGACCGTCAGATTCTGAAGCACGCCGTTCTTCTTGATCGATGCGGTAAGCTCGGTGAGCTCTCCGAGATCCTTGCGCGGATTGTTGGGGTGCGGATAAAGCTTGTCGATCGGCAGCATCACGATCGTGCCACGTTCTTCTTCAAAACCTCCCATTGCTGCCATTTCTGCTTCAAGCTCTGCAAGGGTAGGGATTGGCTTCTCTGTCAGTGCCGTTGCCGTAACTTCGGTTGCCTTCGTTTTCTTCTTCGCCATAATTGTCCTCTTTCTCTTATGTATTTTTCTTTACGATCTTCAAATACGCCTCAAGCTCGGCTACCGTCAGCTGCTTCTGGCAGGTGGCGTGAAGGACGAGCTTGCCGGCGGGATCGTATACGTGCACGTGGTGATTGTATGCCTGGTAGATGGTGTAGCCCTCTCGGTGCAGTGTGATCTCGCGCCCGCGCTCAGGCGTTACGATCTCGTATTCCTTCCCACAGAAGGTACACACCTTGTCGTCATAACAGATCTCTCCGCAGTGCGGGCAGGTCGGATAATCGCCCTCTGCGGCGGGATCGTAGTATGTCTTCGTTGGAAGATCACTCCTCGTCATCGGTCCTGTTCTCCTGACCGTCGAATTTGCAAACGCCTGCGTCAACGCAGTCGCGCTTCCATCTGTCCCAGATAATGACGGCACCGCAGATGGTGAAGATAAATAATGTGCTCAAGATTGTTCCTGGATTCATTTTTGTTTCCTCTCTTTTTTTAGATTTATATCAGCGTTACCTGCGTATCTTCTTTCTGCGGCACTGCTGCCGCATCGTGTCTTGGCGACGGCGGAACGTCGCCTGACTTAATCGGCGGAAGTACCGTGACCTTCATGATCGAGACGTACTTCTTCTCGAACTTGACCTCGCTTGTTCTAATCCGTTCCTTTGGATACAGCCACCATCCGTTCGCACCGCGATCGATATATGCCGTGTAGAGAGCTACCGTGAAGCCGTTCAGCTTCTCGAGCATGATAACAGGCGAGCCCTTCGAGTGATATTCATACGTTACTTTCGCCACTTGTAACCCTCCTTCTTGTCCTCTCGAGTGCAGCAAAGTAAAAGTCGTCTATATCAAACGATGACGCGTTCTCTTCTGCTTTCGCACTCTTTTTATTATCGTAGTTTCCCTCCGTGACCTTCAGAAGGTTTGCCTTTTTGAGAATCCAGTCAAAGCCGCAGCCCTGCCAGCCGTTCGCACGTCCCGTGAGGAAATCCGATGCCTCGCATCGCTTGAAGTATTCGGCAAAGCTTGTATCTCCAAGCAGTTTTTTCGCACCGGCAATCGCTTTCCTTCTCGCATCTGACAAGGTCTTGACTGCGGGCAGAGAAGGGCAGAGGCGGTTGTATTCGTCAACCACTGCCTGGCACTCCGCCTTCGTTATGCGTTCGCCCGCACCGGTCAGCTCGTCGCGGAGTGCTTCAAGGGCCTTGACGTCCTCGCTCGATATGTAGACCGATGCAAGATCGTAGCCGTGCGACTCCTTCAAGGCGTAGTTCATACGCAAGACAAGCTCGTCAAGCTTTTCCAGATTCTCTTTCTTCATAAGTGTTCCTTATCCGTTCACGTAGTGTTTGATCGCTTCCAGTGTTTTGAGTGTCACTTCGCGCGCAAGGCGCAGGTCTTCAATGTGTCGCGTGATAAGCTCAAGCGTTTCCAGGCTTTCCTTCTGATCTTGGTCGATCACGCCAAGAAGCTTCTTCTTGATTTCTTCAAATTCTTCGCGCGTCATTCGTCTGCCGCTCCTTTCCGAAGGGTATCGACATAGCCGTTTGCCATCGCGTGCTGATAAACACGGCAGACCATCGCCACTGTGTCGGCAACCGAGTAGGGCATCGGTGGGTACTCCTCTGCGCCGTTCTTTTCTCGTATGATCGGCTGTAAGATCGCGTCTCCGTATATGCAGGTCCTCTCAAAGCCGCAAAGCGAAGAAACAAGTGCGTTTCCGCCCCTCCCTCGCTCGCGTGCGTATTCGTCGAACGCAATGTTGAAGGCTTCTGCAAGAGGCAGATGTTCAGCCTCGAGATTGAAAAGTGCATCTTCCTCGCATGCGAGCGCCTTTGCGCGTCCTTCGTCGCCTTCTGCAATCGGGATCACCCTGATCGTGCCGTCGCTGTGAAGCTTGACCGCATACTTGTCTTTGTATTTATCCTTCATATTGTCCTCCGCTCATACGCACCTCTGCAGTTTTATCGCAAAGGCTTTTAATGGTCATTGCCCGCATCAGCTCCACCGGCATCGAATCGCGCTCGCCGTATTCGCTGTCGGGATCGACCACGATCGGCATCAGAAGCACGTCGCCGACGATCACGTCATGCGGGTTGTTATAGAGTGCCGTCGCAATACGATTGATCGGCTTGCCCTTGAATTTGCCTTCCTCGTCAATATGTATTGCAATTTCGTTCGTGATCGGAAGATCGGCAATCACGATTTCGAAATATCCACCGACCTCGCGCTGGATCGCCTCAACGAATGCCATCTCGTCCACGCGTGCGATCTCGACAAGGGAAAGCTTCCCCGCAGCGGTGATTTTGATAGCATACTTCTTATCCTTCATTCTGATCACGCCCCTTCAGCTCACGCATCTTTTCTTCGAACACCGGAAGATCTGTCGCGTAGACTTTGCCGCAGGGCAGAGGGTGGTTGTCCTTGCAGGCACTCGACGTCGGCGGGTAAAGCACGACGCGGATGCGGCGGATCATCTTGCCCGCCTCGGTCTGCCCGATGCCATAAACCTTCTGAATATCGTTGACGTCGTAGCACCGCTTTTCAAGCACTCTTGCTTCTGTCATAACACTCCTCCTTATTCCTGTCCGTCGAATTTGCAAACGCCGTCGCGCTCGCAGTCTTTTTTGCATTTGTCCCAGAGAAGCACCGCGCCGCAGATTGCGATCACGATCACGATGCCGATACCAATGACTACTGCTTTCATACTTTTTTATCTTCCTTTCCTTTGAAGTGTTCGGTCTCGCACATTTCGTCCATACTCTTACCGAGCGCGCGGGCGATCGCGACCGCTTGCTCGATGCTGGGAAGATTGGTGCCCGTCTCGTAGCCGGTGATCATCTTGTACGTCATACCGCACAGCCTGCCGAGCTCTTCCTGTGACATATCGCGCTCCTTGCGGATACGGCGGACGTTCTGACAGAACTTGCTTTCGGCAAGCTTTTTGGGTTGTCTTGGCATTGTTTTTCGTCTCCTTTCGTGTTTTTTGTCGGTGCATCTTGACTTTTGTACTTTTTTGGTGTAAAATTAGGTTGTAACAGTATCATAACCTAACAAACCTAAAATGTCAAGCGTTTTCCGACAACAAATTAAAGTTTGTTAGGTTTGACTAACTTTTCAAACCTAAATTTGTGCATTTTGGAGCAGGTATGTTCAAAGATATTTTTATTAGACTTTGCAATCAAAACAAAGAATCGCCTTCGGCGGTTTGTAGAAATGTAGGAATCGCCCCCGCTACTTTTTCTTGTTGGAACGATGACTCTGTACCTCGCAAAGCTACTTTACAACGTATAGCAGACTACTTCGGTGTTACGGTGGATTATTTGCTTGGCAAGGAAGAGGTGCCAACGCCCTCTCGTGCTGATGCCGCCTTGTCCGCAAAGGAAGCCGCGATGCTTGCCGGAATGAGAGCCCTCGACGACGATCAGGTGGATCAGCTATTGCAGTATATGGAATTTTTACTCCAGCAAAGAAAGAAAAAGGATGGGGAGTGATTTTCTGTGGGTGTATTTGGTTTTATCGTTGGTGCTGCTCTCGGTGTTGCACTTAGGATTTTAGTAAAAAAGTTGAGTGAGTTTTAGAGGTGATTTATTATGGATGGTTTTTGGGGCGGTTTCATACTTGGTTTATTTGTGGTTATTTTTGTTCCTTTGGTTATTCGAACATCGATCAACGATGAGCGAAAAAAAGCTTATGAACGTCGTATTCGTAGAGAACGGGAAGAATATTATAAGAGTCAAAATTCTATGCCTCAAACTTCGAAAAGAGATTCGGAATATGTAGAGGGTGCCTTATGGCAAAATTTCTACGACTCTGCCAAGTCTCTCTTGTATGCCTACGGTATTACAGATGATAATACATTGTCTCTTTTTTGTCGTTCCGTGCAAACCATTACTTCAAACGAGGCTATTGCAGAATTCATTTCTACATACGAACGCAAGGATCCGCCGACGGCCCTTGTGTTTAAGGAAGCTGTGCGCCGAAATTTTGAGTTGTTGACAGAAGAATTAGAAAAGAATCGTGTTCCGCATAGCATTGAAGTAAGAAAGCACTTTGAAGATATCTTAGATCGCTGCACCAATCCACACACCTTTGCATATTTCCGCATTAATAGGCAAATTAACTTTACCGGGATGATCCCGTTTGGAGTTGTGAGCTTGAATTATTATATGTACGCCTACCATTTCTATCTGCAAGCTGTTATGGCATCTCCGAGT
Source organism: Eubacteriales bacterium (assembly GCA_045638385.1). GTDB lineage: Bacteria > Bacillota > Clostridia > Oscillospirales > CAG-272 > SVTX01. The sequence continues at coordinate 14,648 of JAZUBI010000064.1, read as the reverse complement.
TTCCTTGCCTCAATGTCAGATTCTGTGCATTGTGTAATCACGAAAATTGGACGCGAAAACGGTGTTCTGAATGAAGATCAGATGTGGACCGATGCTCTTGTTTGGGGCGAGTTGATGTGTGATATTTTATCGCTCACCATAACCACCGACGATCTCATTGACGTTAATCGCATCTTCGACAAATTAGAAGGAAAGCTATAATCTCACAATGAAAAAGTTTCTTATGTTGTTTTTAGCGTTGATCCTCTTCACCCTCTCGCTGTCGCTCCCTGTGTTCGCTCATCCGGGTAAGACTGACGCCAACGGCGGGCATTACGATCACGAAACAGGAGAGTATCACTACCACCATGGGTATCCGGAGCACAAGCACACCGGCGGCGTCTGCCCTTACGACTTTGACGATCAAACAGGGAAGGATTCACTCCCGTCTGGCTCGTCTTCCTCTTCGTCAAGCTCGTCTTCTTCGCGTTCGCCTTCATCTTCCGAAAGCTCGATAGATTTTGAATATATCTTAGGTGTTCTTGGATGGATTGCGTTGATTGGCTTTTTTGCGTGGATATTCGTCTACTTGCCTCTTAAAGAAAAGAGACAAAAGTAAGGCAATCCCTCTCGCCTATCTCGTTTATCCCTATTCGGTGCAAATTTGTTTTGTATTTGCATTATAATTCCTCAAACGAGGAATGTCAATACAAAAATCCCTTTTACGAGGAATATTGTATGGTTGCACAAAACCTTGCTTCCTCATTTGGTGAAATTTACAAGGAGTATTATGAATTTTATTGATATTTTGTTAGAGCTTTTGAAAAAGAACGGAATTACCAAGAATAAACTGCTGAGCGATCTGCAGCTTGGTAAAAATTCGTTTGTAAATTGGTCTTCGCGTGGTACAATTCCAAGCGGTGAAACCTTGCAGCGCATCGCCGACTACTTCGGCGTTACTGTTGACTACCTTCTCGGAAAGGAAGAGCAGGCGGCGCGTTCTGCCGATAGCGTTTTTTCTCTTTCAAAGGAAGAGCAGGAGATCCTTCTCACTTACCGTGAGAATGAGGCGTTCCGCGAAGCCGTTATGAATATTTACCGTCTGACGAAGCCTGCAGAGCAAAAGACGGTCCGCGTCTTTCGTGCCGCACGTTCTGCCGACAATCACGGCCCCGAGGTTGTGGATATGGATGCCGCTCGCCTCGAACGCTTGAAGAATCTGCCCGATACCGATGATCCGCTGTAAAATTAACCACAAATAAAAACCTCGATAGCAGAGAAATACTGTTATCGAGGTGAGATGATTTGACGTATGGTAAATATAAAGATCTGCGCGATGCCGCTTGGCACTGCCTGATCGACTTTAAGATTCGCGCATTGCCGGTCGACGTTGTTGGCATTGCCCGCGCTGCCGGGATTCGCATTTTGAAGAACAGCGATGCATGCGAGCTGAACGAAGGCGAGAGCGGGCTTTCGTTCCGCGCCGGAAAACAGTGGTTTATCATTTATGATGATACCCAGAGTGTCGGCAGATGCCGTTTCACGGTCGCGCACGAGCTGGGGCATATCCTGCTCGGACACACGATCGAAGGCGGCTACGTTGCCAGGGCTTCGCTGATCGGAACGAAGCCCGAAATAGAAAAAGAGGCGGATATGTTTGCCGCCCGCATTCTTTGCCCCGCCTGTGTTCTCTGGGCGCTCAACCTGCACACAGCCGAGGAAATTGCCGCCGCTTGCAACGTATCGCACACGGCTGCGCAATTCCGCGCCGAGCGAATGAAGCTGCTCTACGCGCGCAATAAATTCCTCACAAGCCCCCTCGAAAAGAAGGTGCTGAAAAGTTTCAGAAAATATATTCGTTCTGTGAAAAAGTAATCTGATAAAAATCATAGTAAGGAGGATCCTCTATGCCATCATTTGAGCAACGCGGCAAAAATAAAACATGGTCGGTGCGCTTCCGCGAGACCGATCTTGATACCGGGGAAGAGAAGAACACCCGCCTCTCCGCGCATCCCGACGGTCAGCCCTTCAAAACCAAGCGCGAAGCTCAAGCGGCGTATCACGATTACTTGACCGCTCGCGAAAAGGAAAAAGAGCGCCGTGCGCAAATGGTAAAGACTGTTTCTTCCGATTTGCTCTTCACCGAGCTTGCCGAGCACTACTTCCGATATATGAAAACACGTGCCAAAGAGTCAACCGTTTATGATGTCTATAAAAAGTACGAGGCGAGGGTTAAGCCTTATTTCGAGGATTATCACTTGTCAGAGATCACGCCGCTTCTGCTTCTCAATTTTATCGGTTCTTTGCAAGGCTATAGCTATAACTATATGACCAATCTTTATTTCATGGTTTGCTCGATCTTGAAATACGGTGAGCGTTACCATGGCACGCCAAACGTATCTCGCCAAGTGGATAAGCCTCGCAAGCTTGAGCCCAAAAAGGAAATGCAGGTATGGACGGCAGAGGAATTTACAGCATTTTATAAAGCGATTTCTGACGTTACGCTTCGCGATCCGCTCGACTATGATAAGTATCGTGTGTTCTTCCACCTTCTCTACGAAACAGGTTGTCGAAAAGGTGAGGCAGAGGCGCTTTATTGGTCAGACTTCGACTTCACCAAGAAAACCGTCAGTATAACGAAAAATATCACGCGAAAAGTTGAGGGCATGCCGTATCAGGTCACAACGCCCAAGAATCAGAGCAGTAACAGAACCGTCACCTTGACCGCTGAGCTTTGCCGCGAGCTTACTGCCTTCTATAAAAAGCAGAAGAAAGTGAAACAGCACGTCACCTTTGCCTTCGGAGACGAAGACCCGCCGACCACGCAGTCTATCGCCCGCGTATTTAAGGCGGCAATCGAAGCAGCAGGCGTGAAGCAGATCCGCATTCACGATCTGCGCCATTCCTGCGCCTCTCTTCTTATCTCAAAGGGCGTGTCGATCGTCGCCGTTGCCCGCCGTCTCGGACATTCCTCCGTGGAGGAAACGCTTAATACTTACGCGCACATGCTGCCGGACGATAACTTGCTCACACTCGACGCCTTCCGCGAGATCGCCTTGTCACTTTCATAAGCGCAAAATAAGCTTTAAAATCTTCGGAATTTGGGTACGGATTTGGGTACGGGAATTTATTTTCCCTTGTTCTGTGTTACGTTTTCTTATTGTTTTTTGTATTTTCTGCCCCATTTCCGCCCTATTTTCCGCCTATTTTCCCCATTTATTTAGTTTCCAGCTATCCCAGCCACAAGAAAAACCACCCGAATAGGGTGGTTTTTTGTTGTGTTTTCAGCTTGTTTTGCGCTGTTTTTGATATAAGATTTTTATTTGGGTACAATTTGGGTACAAAGTGTTTTTTCTTTGAGGCGTTATTGTGCCCATTTGGGCTTGTTTTTAGGGTCGTTCAGCCTCTATTGTGGTCGCTCGTTTCTCTTCCGCCTTTGCCTTCTCATGCTTTTTATGCCAAGCCAAAGCTCGTTTCAAGTGTTCGATCTGAATTTTGAAATTTTCTACCGCATTCACGGTATATAGCGTTTCGCCATTCATGTTGCCACGGAATGCCGTCATAATTAACGAGAAAAGTCGCATCAGCCCGTAAAGCACAGTCTTTAATGTGAATTCCACGTTACCGATCTCGGGTACGATCAGAAGCATTCCTGCCATCATCAGCGTAAGCGGCACAAGAGAAAATAGATCCTGGTTGCGCTCCGCCGTCTTCATGCGCGTCGGCGTTTTCTCTCGTGCTTCTCGATTCGCGGACTCATACACAAGGTCAGCCGGCGAGAGCTTCTGCTTCGTCACGTAGCATGCCCTCACGATTGCAAGTTTTTTCTCCGCAGGAAGCTTCTTCAGTTCGCACAGAATATCGTAATCCTCTTGGTTGATTTTCTCGCGTTTCAGCGCTTTCTTCAGCTTCTTGATCGTGCTTGTCACCCTGTTCGCTTGCTTACCAAGCGGCGCAAATTTCGCCCACTCCGCCTCGGACACACCGGTGCCTGAAAGAATCGTCTTGCGGGCTTTTTCAGCTTCCCAAGCACTCCATTCTGCACAGTAGTCGTTCAGTGTGTAATCGTCAGTCATTGTCTCGACCGCTTCTTCTGTCGCGGCGCCGTGCTTTTTACGGTATTCAAGATATTCCTTATCAATACAGCCTGTCCGCTTGCCAAGCGTTTTTTGTGCGTAATAGATCCCGTAAGACAGGATTATGAACAGTGCAGAATTTGCCGCAAAACCAGGTGTCAGCATTTTTTTGAAGCTGAAGTCGGCGAACGTCATCAAGACAACAATGATACAGATGATTGCAGATAGCAATTGCGGGATATTTTTTATTAGCTCACGCTTGGCGGATGCGACCTTCTGATTCACGCTTTTTCCCGTCGTATTTTCCTTGCCAAACTCACTCATCGTTGTCCTCCGCTATTTTTTTATATCTGTTTCCGAAGAAGAAAAATACTTGCCCGCAGAGATTCGAAATCCCTGCCGTAAAGAAGATTATATACAGCGCATCAATCACCTGCGCAACCGCGAAAAGGATCCCCGATACGACGAGAAAACCAAACCATGCAGACGGCGTCTTGCTGACGATCATCTTCATCCACTTGGCGATCGGAGGCAATACAACGCATGCCATCAGAAGCAGCGAGCCACCCGAGGCAATCAAGCCGGAGGCAAGAACTGAAGGTGACGCATCGCGCCATATCGGGAAATAGCTATATACGGTAAGTGCTGAAGGCACGATACAGATTGCAAGTCCGAGCGCCCAGAAGAAATAGTATTTTGCTTTAGCACTCACGCGCTCTCACCGCCTTCGGTGAATTCAGGGTCATCGGTAGGTTTATTTTTTGCACTCAGCATATCGGCGATTGCAGCAGTGTGTGCCGCATGTCGCTGCCCTGCAATATCCTTCTTCCACTGCGCCATGGTTGAGCTTTGGACGATCGTGTTGAGCGTTTCCTCCTGATCATTCAGGCATTGAAGCAGAACGGCATTGACTTGTCCGCCTTGTACGACTTTTTCGAAAAGCCCTTTCACTGTTTCATGGAGTTGCGCGACGCTATCAGCATTTTGTTTTAGTTTTTCTTTTAAGTCCGCACGTTCTTTTTCATCCTCTTCACGGTATTTCTTGAGCAATGCGTCGTTTTCTTTTTTGTCCTGCTCTCTGTTTTCTTCGGAATCGCTTAAAAATTTCGTCACCTTTTCGATCCATGCATCAATTGTGGGCTTTAAAAACTTTTTAATTATGACCGAGCTTACGGTCGCGGCGATAAGTGTTATTCCGGCGATGATTTCTGTTGCGTATTTTTGGCATACTCCCAGCAGCCATTCGCCCAGGTTTTGGGAATCTTCCTCCGTGGCGATATCCGTCGGCAGTTCGCTGTCCATTACACCCTCATCGGTGCTTTCCTGCTCGGTTATGTAATCGGTGGTGATCGCCGCCGACGTAAAGACGGTATCCGGTGCCGATTCTTCTGCATAGGCGGTGACGCCCATGCAGAGAAGCAAAGCAATGATAAGTATAAATACAAGTTTTTTCATATTTGACCTCCTATGTCAAGTTTGTAATATCCGAGCCGTTATAGGCTTTTTCGAGTTCGCAAATGCGTTTTTCAAAGCTCAATGAAAGCTTTGTCGCACGTTCTGCTGCAGTGGCGGTTTTTACGAGAATCTCGTGCTGGTTGTGGGGAATCAGCGTAATAATACTTTGTTCGAGATGTATTCTGCCGACGGAAAGCCTCTGTCTTGCATACGACACCTCCACGGTCTGCACACCTTTCGTCAGAACGCTCGTCTTGATTTTTCGCGTGCCGTCTACTTCGAGAATATGCCCGTTGATGTGGACGTTCACTTTGATCGGTTTGCCGTCTTCGTCCTTGATGCCAAGGCAGAGCATATCGTTCTCAATTCGTTCCTCTCCAAAGCTTGCAAATACGGCGAGAGCGAGCTTTTCAAATACAATAATCGTCATATCATCACTCCTTTTCCGCTTCGTAAACAGACCTCGCTTGATACTCCGTCCAAGCGTAGTCATAGATTGCGAAGCTGTCGAATTTACCAAGGAAACCTTTGTCTCCACCGCCACACGGACAGCCGAGAGAATAAGCGGCTGTTGCTGTTTGACACGCATAGAAAGACTGAAGAGATCCTGCTTCTTGATTCGCCGCAGGCGGCTGTTCGTATTCGGCGCAACGCTTGCCATTACTGTATATGACCGTTTCTGTGTTATTACCTTGTGTTTTCTGTGTTATCACAATGTGATTCCACATTCCATCTCGGATATCTCCAAGGTTATAATATTTAACTTTCGTGCCGGTCTTTTGGTCATTGCTCTCGATTCTCAAAAGAGTCGTGTCGGCATTCCATGCGCGACCGTATACAAACTTGAAATACGGTGCGTTCGGTCCGGACATACTCTCCCAAATTACTTGTCCCCAATGTCCCCACTCGTCGATGCGAGAAATCCTTGTCGGAGAAAGCCACATCTCAATTGTAGATGCATAAGGATTCGGGAACGGGTTGACTACCATTTCATCAGGATACAGGGTCTCTCCGTTAGAAAGGTCGCACCTGCATCGCGTGAATCTCACAGCTTTGTTCCACCAAGGGATGTCCTCGCTGGTAAGAACTATACAAGGATGTCCGCGTTTGCCGCCATCTTCCGAGATTTTTCCGATCGGCTCGTCGAGACCTTCATTAAAATCAGAAAACTTAACACCATGAACGATGTCGTATAACGGAAAAGTTTTGAAGGGAAAGGATACTCTCGCCGTCGATGTGCGGCTTGATACGAAATCAGGCGGCGTGAGATACAGAACGGCATTACTGTATTCAGATGTGATGAATCCATCTGCTAAAACGCGCACCTGAATAACCTGATTTTCATTCGCGTTCGGAGTTAGCAAGTCTACGGTCGTGTCACCGTTTGTGGCGGCGAAACCAACAGTCATTCCGCCATCGTATATCTCTATATATTGCGCCTCAGGCGGTATTTGATCAATGTGTAAATAATCTGCATATGCCGCAATACGAGGTGGAGAGAGTTTTTTCGGTTGGTTTTCTATATCGGTAATTCTGTTAGCGATCTTCTCTATTCCAAGATCTCCAAGCACAAATCTCCCTTTCTCGACCGCAAGCACCTTGCCGTTGTCGGCTTCTGCTATTGCGGGAAGTTCTTTTCTTGCTTTTGTCCACTGTGTTTTCCCGTCGGCTTTTCCGGTGCACATATAAAGAGCTGTAATTTCGCCGTTTTCTATCACGGCATACAGATTACCAAGTTCTCCTTCGGTTTTTTCTGTCGGTCCTTGCTCTCCCCACGCGTTTATCTGTGTCAAAAGTGCTTTGGTTAGATCTGTCAGCGTTATATCTTCTGTAACGCGAAGATAGTCAGCGAAAGCCCCTGTAAGGATGTCTTCAAACAGCTGTTTCAGCGAATGTTCTTCACGAATATTCGTCAGGATCTGCGCCGCAAGGGAATTGTCCGATATCGCGCCACCCTCGATGCCGGGGATCGCCTTGATTAGACTGTTGTAGTATTCAACGATCAGCTTTGGGAGCTTGTCATACCAAGCTTTGACCTCCTGCGGCGTCAGCGTTTTTCCGCCGTAGAGCGTCGCCTGATTCGGCTTGTCGGGAAGGTTGCCCTCGATTTGTGCTTTGGCGACCTCTTCCGCACTGATCGGTTTGATAATAGCGTTTTCTGCCATAGTTTACTCCTTAGTTTCTTCGGATTCTGCCGTTTAGCCCGCTGATCTGATAACGGAAGGCAATCGAGTAGATGCCAAACGGCCTTTGATATTCGTCTGAATAGATATAATATTGCTTTTCGACCCAGCGACGCGTTGTTTCTCGAAGCTGCCGTATCGTTTCGTCGCTTGTCAGGAAAGACGCGTTCGAAAAGTCTACGTCGTAGCCGCTTAAAAACGCCGCTGTGCTGTCCTGGATATCCTGCCACGGCTCACGGTCGCTTCTGACTTTTACGGCGAATTTGGACCGCGGTAATGTCTTGGCCTTGATCACTAAGCTGCGCCGCACGGTATCTTTGTCAAAGTGCGGAATATCGCAGTTGTCTTTTTTTGTGGCAAAGCCGGAGATATACCGTCTGCCGCAACGTGTGTACCACGTCGGGTGAATGCGGTCGCGCGGGATCTCGTCGCCTTCATAAGCTTCGCCGCGCCTATCGGTATTGACAACGCAGATCTTACCGCCTTCCGTGCCGAAAATCAGCATATCGCCGATATTGCACAGCTTTACCGCCTTAGAATATGCGCCGGCGATCATCTCACCGTAGGTCGAGACAATGTAGTAGTGCTTCTGACCCTTTTCGTCGGTTTCTACGACGTAGCGTATTTTATCGGCACTCGGTGTCTTGCCTTCCTGATCGAGCGTCGGGTAATCCTCTGAAGGATAGCCGTCGTACTCTTCCTCTGCCGGTTTCACCTCGAGCTGTTCGCCGTCCATGTAAAGATCGGCCAGCTTGTTACCGCCGCTGTCATACGGCGAGGCGGAAGGGAAGTAGTAAAGAGCCCTCTGCCCTTCGTAGCATCCTACGTCGTCAATATAATACCACTCATATTGCGCGGAGCCGTTGATTTTGGATACTTGTCTTGAGTCGGCAAGGAACATCTTTCCATTCGCCAGGATAACGAGGTAGCCTTCCCACTCGGCTATCTCGGCGCCGTTTTGCTTCAGCTCGGCAAGAAGCCACTTGTCAACCGTGGTCGATCGGTGATACAAGCCCCTCTCGCTGTTAACCGCCGAAAGCGAGATGCCCTCAAGTCCGTTCGCTGAGAGGAAAACGGGATCGTCGCGGAAATTTGTTGCAGGTCCAAGCGAGCCGACGTTGGCAGCACCCTGCACGCAAGGATATATTTTCGGCAGAACGTCGTATTCGGTAACTTCTGCCGTGTGATAATAGACGGTGCCTTCGCCGCTTGTGTCTCGCTTTATGACCGCGAGAAATGACGGCGTAGAAAGCAGTGAGGCGTTTGGAATCATGCCGGTGCCGTCGTTAAAGTAATTGAGCTGACCAAAGTAGGTAGGATCGTTTGCGCCGCTGAGATTGCGGTTGGAATAGAATACGGTGTTCGGCAGGTTGGGATTGCCCGTCAAGAAAACCCGCCCGTCGAACTCTACGCAGAGCGTGCATTTTTTTATCGCATCTGCTGAAGTGCCTGAGTATGTACCGTTGCCATACTTGTAGTCCTCGCCCGCCTTCGAGCGCGCAAATTCGCTGTCGTAGGCTTCGGCGTGTATCAGAAGGAGACTGCCCTCGAGTGAGCTTTTTTCCGCAACGAGAACGACGGATCGAATATACGTTTTGCCGTCAAGCTCTTCGGTGAGGATATTGTAATCTTCAGTACGCTCGCCGTTCAGCGTTACCGTTTTGATTTTTTTGGTCGGTTCCATTAAATCGAAGCGGTAATGCGTATACTCGCCTTCTCTTTCGTTGAAGGCTCCTATTTCGTCGGTTGCCGTAATGAATATCTCGGTTTCGGGATTTGCGCCCACCTGCTTCAGCCAAAGAAAGCCTACCCGTTCTGCGACGGTGATATCTATCGAAAGCCCTGACGTGGGCGATCTGTTGAATCGGTAACTGTACGTCGGTGCAAGATTGATAACCGGTCTCTGTTCTTCTATCGTAACTTCGCTACCGCCCTCGCTTGAATATTTCGTCGTGATGGTATCGCCGACCTTGATTTCATATAGCTCGGAATTTGCAGTTACTTTTACACTGCCGCCATTCCACGTGTCAAGCCCGATCAGTGACGCACGCTCGTCTGTGCCTCCAAAATAGATATAAAGAAAGGTGCCGTCGCGTCCGGGAAAGGCATATTCAGCTGATTCCTCAAGAGTTTCTGCGATTGCGATTTGAGTTAATTGAGGACAGCCTTCAAAGCACATCCTCCCGATTTTTTTTGCGCCGTGCAAAACAACTCGCTCGAGTTGTTGGCACCAATAGAACGGCCCGTAGTTTGTTGCATTGGCACCAATGTCCGTTACGTTCTTGGAAATTACTGCAGTCTGAATTGCGCTCATCTGAAAAGCCTTATCTCCTATCGTTGTCACGGTGTAAAGCTTTCCGTTTATGCGGCAGGTGTTCGGTACGTACAGGTTTTTAATCTCTCGCGTCATTCCCGTTACCGCCGCGGTTCTTGCCGTCTCGTCGAGCACCTCGTAAACGAGTCCGTCATCGGGTAATGCTGTTTCCTCCGGATCGTGGATGTTGTACTTGGCGTAAAATTCATTCGTCAGCATATTCCGCTGTTCGTATTCCATACCGTCAGCGTATGTCGTAGGTATGTATGCTCCCATACCTACCTCGTTTTGGATGAATGTGGCGCCGTCATAAGTGATCTTGTGGATCGTCTGACCGTCAAGCAGATAAAACGCCTCGCCGTGCTGAAAGCCCTTTGATGCGCCGTCCGCGACCGTGCCGATCTCGGTGAGCGTTCTTTCTTCGTTTCTTTTGCTGATCTCGTCAGCATAGAGCTTGTTGCCCTTGTGAATGATAAGAAAGTCGGCTGTCTCTTGCGTGGCGGTCAGGAATTTCGCGCCGTATAGCCCGTTGATCCTGCCTTCCTGCGCAGTTGCCCACGGAATAAGCCGCCAGCCTGGGAAGGTTTCAACAGCGGCCCCGTTCTCGCTTTTGAAGTCTCGCCACATATTGACGAGGTAGGGAAAGCGCGTGATTGCGACGTTGCTGTCGTCGTTTGTCACGTCCATACCGCCGAAGCCCGTCAGCACGCGCGTGTATTCGGTTTTCGCCATATCATCACCATCCGTATACGTCTTTGGGTGCGGGGTCGGCAGGCGCTCGGTGCTCAAGCTTGATTTCTGCCGCCAGCTGCATATACTGCGCGTAGCAGTTCTGCGCGATCTCGTTCAGGTCTTCAAACCATACCCAGTACGCGGTCAGCAATACGATCAGCTGCTCGATGTCAGCATCAACACCGATCTCGTCGTCGGCATTGTCACGCGAAAGCTTTTTGCAGATCGGTGCGTATTCGATCTTGTACCGTCCGGTATTACTGCGAAGCAACCACAGCTCGCGGTTACTTACGATCACGTACTCGGTGGCATCGAGGAGCTGATCGCCCGCCTCGTCGACCTTGCAGACACTTTTCAGCGTTTGGAAATCGCTTGCCAGCGTTTTAATGGTATATGTGTTATAAATCCCCGTTGTCGGCACGTCGTCAGCTTCGTCGCTGAATTTGTCGCCCCACAGCGCATAGGAAACAAGCGTTGCATAGGCGTTTGTCGTAATCAGAACGCGTACCTCGGCGTAGTCCAGATTACAAAGCGTTTTGACGACGAATTTGTGGTCGTGCTCGCCCGAAACCGATACCGCCTTGACGCGAACACCGTCTGCGTATACGGTAACGGTGCACGGTCCGCTCGTGTTAAGATAAATCGCCGCAACGTCCGCGCCGCTGATCTCCTGCGGTTCTTTCGGAGAAATCGCCCGTGCGCGTTTGCTTTCGCTGACGGCGGCAAGCGAGTGATTGTAGAGGTATACGTTCTTCGTAAGCGGTCGGTTGCGGTTTGCGCGATCAAGCGCGCGGTTGATCGCGCTGAAGAAAGCGTTTTCTTCTATTTCGGAAATCGTCGCGTTGCCGATGGCGGCGACCTCTTGCATAATTTCGTTTGGTGTCATAGTTTCTCCTTATAACAAAAAAGCGGCGCAAGCTTTTGTTGCGCCGCTTTTATTATTTACGCCAGAATGACGACGATCTTGTCGCCTGCCTTGGAGGCGTTGCAAAGATCAACGATCTCAGCACCTCCTGCGTCTGCGGCGGTTGCCGTGAGCGTGAGACCGTCTGTGCCGAAGGTGACTTTTGCGCCGACCTTCTGCGTGCTTGCCGAGTATGCGGAAAGCTCGGCCTCAAACAGCATATCAGGGGTGATGCGGTAGCAGCGGAGCTTTCTCGCTCCCGTCGAAGGTGCGGTGTAGGTTTCTGCCGCTACGTATTTCGCTTTGACGTCGCCCGATGCCTTGGCAAGTGCGCCGCCGCTTACGACGAGTGCTTCGCCAACGGCGTAGGTCTGACCGGCAGTGCAGGGCAGCTCAAGCGTTTCGGCAACGTTCTGTCTGCCGCCGAGGATCTTAGTGATTACAAACATCTTTCATTCCTCCTTTTTAGAGTGCGGTAACGTCAGATCTTGCCGACGTTGCCGAATAGCACTCGATCAGCGCGATGTGCTTATAGGTACCGAAGCCGACACCGAAGCGGCAGTAGCCGTTCCAGATCCAGTTACGGGTATGACCGTCCTCCCAGTTCTTCAGCGACAGGGGAATACGGTTGAAGAACATATTGCCGGCGAGATTCTTGTTCGCCTCAGAGGACATAACGATGATCGGGAAGGTCTGTGTAGCGGCATCGGTGATCTCGTACTGCCAATCAGGAAGGACAACGAGATTCCAGTTACCGTACTGAATGTTGATGCCGTTATTGGCGGTGCTTGCCTCATGCGTGGAGCCGAGCACCTGCTTGACGTACTTTTCAAGCATGGGAAGGTTGCCGGGGATAACGACGGTATCGGCAACGTAGCCGAGAACTTCGCCGTTTTCGTCCTTCATGTTACGGATCTTTGCCGCACCCATCGTGAGGGCGTTTTCAACGTGCTCGGCTGTCAGAGCAACGTTCTCAGTCGTGTAGCGGTTAAGTCCAAAGAGATTAGACTGCGTGCCGAGTCCGTGACCTTCCTTCTTGCCGTAGAGATGGTCGATTGCGAACAGCGCCTTGCCGTCTGCCGTTTTCAGGTCGACTGTCGCCTTGTTGAAGCTCATCGACGTGCTCTTGCCGTTTGCGAGTGCCTGCGATGCGATCTTGTGCATCGTAAGGTAATATGCTCTGACAAAAGCTTCGGCGCGGCGTCTTGCATCGGCGCCGATACCGTGGTTGGAGTCGTCAAGCATCTGCTTGGTAATGGTAAATTCCTTCATAAAAGGAATGTGCTCGATGAATTTGCGGTAGGTTTCGACCATGCCGTCGTTTTCCGCACCTGCGCCCTCGGCTGCCGCCTGGAAGGTGCCGAACTCATCCTGATACTGGATGGTCTCACCGAATTTATTAGACTTTTCGACGATGAAAAGCCAGTCGAGAATGCCGCCTTTCTTTTTACAAAGGTCGGATTCGTGCTCGATCACAACCTTCAGAGGCGTTTCCAGCTTGCCGATCGCGGCATTATGGAAGCCCGAAGACTGCTCGTAAAGAATATTTGCCATAGCTGTTTACTCCTTTGTTTTATTTGCCGTTTACGCGGCGGTATAATTTTTCTTTTTCTTCGTCGGGTACGTCGGGAAGAAGATCGTCAATGATAGCTTTTTCCGTCCGATCCATACGTGATTTGGGCGCCTTGCTTCTGAAGCTTGTCGCGCTCATGTGGTTTTTGCTCGTTTTTGCCTTGGGCGTCCGGTCGGGGGCGGCCTCGTCAATCTCTTCCAGAAGTGCCGCATAAGCGGCTCTTGCGGAAAGCCCCTTGCCGCGCAGCTCGCGGTAACGTGCGCCTCCTTCGATCTCGTCAAGCGCGTCTCCTTCAAGCGTATCATCAAAACGAAGGAGCTCGTCAAGATAACGGCGATCCAGCTTTTCAGCCTCCGCCGCTTCGTACTTGGCTTTCCAGTCGGTTTTATCGCCATCGGGATCGTCTTCGTCAGCTTTGTCCGATGCATCCGGCTTTTTTGCGGGAGGTTCCTTTTTCGGCGTCGTCGTTTCATCACTTGCATCGCCGTCATCGTCGATGTCGTCAAGCTCGTCAAGCTCGTCGTCGAAAAAGTTGTCTGTCTTTTTCGGCATACTCGATCCTCCTTACTTTTTGCCGCCGCGCGTTCTCAGATCGTTGCCGGTGATGCGATCTGCTTTGGGCTGTGCGGGCTTTGCTTTCGGGGCCTTGATATAGCCCGCTTCATTGGTTGCATAAGGGTTGTTTTTGTTTTCCTTGCCTTTCATTGGTTACCCTCCTTCACTATGGTATTTCTTGGCAAAAAGAACATTTGTTCGCCTAAATAAATTGTATCACATTCCTGTGATATTGTCAAATTTCGGTGTGGAACTAAACCCGCGTTTAGTTCCACACCTTTGTGAACAAACTGTAAATTTTTCTATTTTGCCCATTTTTTTCGCATCCATTCTTGCTCTTCCGGTGACGCCGCGTGATAGTCTGCCCACATATCCTGTGTCCAGTGTGCCGTCTTCGGTTCGGGAAGCTTGTCCTCGGCAGGCTTAAACCACCAGATCGCAAAATATCGAAGTGCGTCGGGTGCGTGTGTCAGCTCGTGAGGCTCTTTTGCGGCATCGCGCGGATTTTTCTCGTCAAGGAGAAGTGTCTGCATGGTGCGGATCAGATTGCGGCAGGTAGAGAAGATTTTAAGCTTTGGGGCGGTGCTGCCGTCGCTTTTGGGATGCTCCTTCAAAAGCTCCTTGACGTAGAGCCAGCCGGTCTCGCGGTCGTTTGAGCTTTTCGTTAAGGTGATGCCGTTATCATAGAAGCCCTGCGTCTGGCTTTTGCCGCTCGTCAGCTCTCGCGCAAACAAGTCGGGCGGTGCGAGTCTGACAGATGGTATATGCCACGGACCGTTCGCGTCGCGGTCAGCGTCGTGGATCAGCTCGGCGGCATCCGATACGATCTTGCCGCTTTCGTAGATTTCGTGGAAAACGTAGCAATTCCGCTCGGTAT
>JAZUBI010000063.1:0-52503 GCA_045638385.1 Eubacteriales bacterium | reverse complement strand
GAAATTTGAAACCGTTTTCAATTTTTAAAGCCCCTATAAATTGCAATTTTTTTCTGCAATATCCTTATATTTTTGCAATATGTTTATATTGACATGATGCGGCTGTAATGCTATAATTATATTATATATGTTAAAAGAATTCTTGATCAACGAAAGGATCTACAATATGGCAAGAATAGTAATGGACATGGATCGCGATTGGCGGTTTTTCAGGGGTGAGCCCTTACAAAAGCAGGAGGGTGCTACGCACAGCAGTGACTACGCAAGCTCCAAGGCGGGAACGGCACGCGGACCTGCGGGCAAGGTGTGGGCGGACAGCGAGTGGAGACTTGTTGATCTTCCTCACGATTACTACGCGGAGAGCGAGATCGCGGCGGAAAACAGACATTCACACGGATACAGAGCAGAGGACGACGGCTGGTACCGTAAGGGCTTTTTGCTTGACGAGTCCCTTTCGGACAAGGAATTTATGCTTGTTTTCGAGGGAACTGCCGTAAACGCCGATTTCTATGTTAACGGCTCGCTTTTGGCGCGCTCCTTCAGCGCATACACCGAGACCGCTATCAATATCACCGACAGAATTTATTTCGGAAACCATCCCAACATTATAGCAGTTCATATTAACGGACACGTTACCGAGGGCTGGTGGTACGAGGGAGCGGGACTATACCGTCACGTTCGCCTTTACGTTAAGGACAAGCTCCATATCGCGCACAACGGCATTTTCGGTAAGCCCGTATTGAAGGCGGGAACAAAAAACTCCTGGAACGTTGAGGTCGAGACAATGCTCGAAAACAACTACTATGAGGACAAGGTTGCTTATATCCGTTCAACGATTCTTGACGGTGAAAAAGAGATAGTAAGCAATACGACAAAGGCTCAAAATATAGCCTTTGCCTCAAAGATGCCTGTAAATCAGACGCTTCCCGTAAGCCGTCCCATACGTTGGGATATTGATAACCCGAAGCTCTATAACCTAAAGGTAGAGGTGCTTAACGATGCTCTTGATGTAGTGGATTCGCACACCGAGCGCATAGGCTTCCGTACCTTCAGCATTGATGTTGACAAGGGATTCTTCCTCAACGAAAAGCCGCTTAAGATAATGGGAACCTGCAACCACCAGGATCACGCCGGTGTTGGTGTTGCGCTCCCTGATTCGGTTATCTATTACAGAATAAAGCGACTCAAGGATATGGGTACGAACGCATACCGTTGCGCGCACAACCTTCCCAACAAGGAGGTTCTTGACGCCTGCGACGAGCTTGGCATGATAGTAATGGATGAAAACCGCCGATTTGAGTCGAACGATGAGGTTCTTAACAACGTTGACATAATGGTTCGCCGTGACCGCAACCACCCCTCCGTCGTATTCTGGTCGCTCTTTAACGAAGAGCCCCTGCAGAACACCGAGGAGGGCGCGAAGATGTACCGCAGAATGAAGGCGCTTGTTCGTCATCTTGACGATTCGCGTCTTATCACCGGCGCGATCAACGGCCGCAT
This sequence comes from Eubacteriales bacterium, assembly GCA_045638385.1. Classification (GTDB taxonomy): domain Bacteria; phylum Bacillota; class Clostridia; order Oscillospirales; family CAG-272; genus SVTX01. The sequence continues at coordinate 51,003 of JAZUBI010000063.1, read as the reverse complement.
GGAGGGAGCGGGACTTGAAATGGACGTTACGGGTATAAACTATACCATCCACAATTACGACCACAAGACCCTTGACAGCTTCCACGAAAAATATCCCACACAGCCGATAATCGGCTCGGAGAATAACAGCGCAGTCACCACGCGCGGATGCTACAAGAGCGACCGCGAGGTAGAGCAGGTGCTTGCCAACTATGACGAGGAGGCAGTACCGTGGGGTGCTTGCGTTCGAGAAAACTGGAAGTATACCATGGACAGAGATTGGTTCTCGGGAATCTTTATCTGGACGGGCTTTGACTATCGCGGAGAGCCCACGCCCTTCCGTTGGCCTTCAGTGTCCTCTCAGTTCGGTATCATGGATACCTGCGGATTCCCCAAGGACTCCTTCTATTATAACAAGGCTTGCTTTGATAAAAAGCCGATGATACATCTTCTCCCGCATTGGAACTGGAAAAAGGGTGAGACCGTGCGCGTTGCCGCTCCCTCAAACTGTGAGGAGGCAGAGCTTTTCCTCAACGGCAAGAGCCTGGGACGTAAGGCGTGCGACTGCATAAATACCGCGGAATGGCAGGTGGAGTTTGCTCCCGGCAGACTTCTCGTCAAGGGCTACATAGGTGGCAAGTGCGTAGCTAAGGCAGAGCAGAGAACTGCAGGAAAGCCTTATGCCGTAAAGCTTATGCCACAAATGGACAGCATCAAGAACGATGGCGCTGACACGATGATCGTAAACGTTGCAATCGTTGATAAGCGCGGCGTTGTTTGTCCTTTGGCAGATAATCTTGTTAAGTTTGAGATCTTTGGTGATGGATATGTCCGCGGTGTTGGTAACGGTGATCCAAACTCACACGAGTCCGATTGCTTGCCCGAAAGACGTGCTTATTGCGGTCTTTGCCAGACCTTAATCACATCCAAGCTCGGAGCAGAGAGCATTAAGCTCGTTGCAACCTCCGAGGGGCTTGTGAGTGCTGAGTGCGACATTACCGTTAAGGCTGTCGAGGCTCCCGTATGTCCCGAGGTTGCAAGGATCACGGTTCTTGATAGGTTTACTATGTCAAAGATCTACGACCTTGAGGATAAGCCCGACCCGAATATGTATATCAGCGACGACGATATGAACAGCTTTACTCCCGTTACATTCGTTCACGGCTCGCTCCAGAAGGACTTTACAGGCGGATACCGTATTTACAGAATGAAGACTACGGTCAATTCAAGAACGGCTAAGTACTTTATTAAGTTTGTATGGGGTAGCTGGAATGAGGTCTACGTATACATCAACGGAAAGTGCGTGCTTGATCTGCCCTGGAGACATATCGGTCAGTACAAGACCGGCACGTTTGACCTTACCGAGGGTGAGGAGATAGATATTAGAATCCTTGTAAAGGCACTCCCGGAGCATTCAAAGGACGGCGCAGGCTTTGCAGACGCCATCTCGCTTGAAGAGGCGTAATCAAACGCAATTAAATATTTTTAAGGAAGGATGCTATGCGTCCTTCCTTTTTTATGGTTCAGACGGAATAGGAGGAGTCTATCTATTGCATAATAATAGCATGAGTATAGATAAGGAGCTGTAAAGGTGTGCGCGGATTTTTGTCTCGTATGAGGGTGATTTTGTATGTTGCGTTTCCGATTGCCGCATTTCTTTTGATAGCCGGCGTAGGAAAAATAGGGCAAGCGGAGGACTTATCGAATAGGGATTTTTCGCTGACAGTAACAGACAACGATATCGTTGTTGAGATAAACGGAAGCGTTCGGTATTCGCCGCATATCAGATTGGGCGAGGGATGCGTTGGATTCGAGGTAGACGAGAGTCGGCTTGATCTGCAAAATGCGGGGGAGTACACCGTGTACGTTGTTGCAATAGGTGCGGATGGCAGAAGAGGGGAGAGAATGCCCCTTAAGGTGAGGGTTTTGGATAACTTTGATGCTAAATGGCTCGATAGGACGCTTGATGAGCTTGTCTGCGATCTTGATGCCTCGGGCAAAAGCGCCGAGAGGATATGCAGGGATATATACAGACTTGTGCGCGACAAGCTTTTTTATTCGTGCGAGGCTGAAAGAGAGGAGCTTTCAAGGGCGGCTTTTTACGCATTGAAGACGGGGAGCGGAGATTGCTTTTCATATGCGGCTCTTACAAAGCTCCTGCTTGACCGATGCGGAATTGAAAATGTCTTGGTGGAGAGGGCGCGCGGATCGACTCCCGATACGCATTACTGGAACATGGTCAATATCGGGGACTATGAGAATGCGAAGTGGTATCACCTTGATACGACGGAGCTGCGTTTTGATGAATACAGCCATTCGGGTTGCCTTTTGACCGACAGACAAATCGATGCTTACAGCCTTGTGCGTGAGAATTTTTACCGATACGAAAGGTCACAATACCCCACTGCGGCAGAGGAGATAATAACCCCCACGCCGCACCTTGACAGACTTTTACCGCGTTTTGAAAGGGAGAGCTATGCAAAGGACAAATATTCTTGAATATCTCGAAGAGAGTGAAATAAAAATGGGCGATAGGGTTGCGCTCTTGAATGATGACGAGTCTCTTACGTTTTCGAGCCTTGCATCAAATGCAAGGAAAATAGGGAGCGGTCTGTTAAAAAAAGGATTTCACAAGGAATCTGTTATCGTTTTTATGGGCAGAGCCCCGAAAACCGTCTGCGCGTTTATGGGGGTACTCTGCGCAGGTTGCTTTTACGCCTGCGTTGACCCGAAATTGCCGCGAGAGAGGGCGCTTTCAATTCGTGACACTCTCTCGGCAAGGGTGGTTATATGCGATAGTGGTAGCCGTGGCGATGCGAATATTTTCTTCGGACGGGCGGAAATATTGTCCTTCGACGAGCTTATATGCGGCGAGTCCGACAGTATTGCTCTTTCGCGCGTCCGTGAAAGGGCAATAGACACCGATTTAGCCTACGTCGTTTTCACGTCGGGATCTACGGGTGAGCCAAAGGGGATCTGCGCGTCTCACCGTTCGGTCATAGACTACGCAGAGGCTTTGGTGTCTGTTCTTGATTTTGACAAGGATTCGGTCTTCGGGAATCAAGCGCCGCTTTATTACGATGCGCCCTTAAAGGAGATATTGCCAACGCTCTTGCTTGGCGCAAAAATATATTTTATACCAAGTGAGTTATTTTCATTCCCGATCTCCCTTTGCCGCTTTATAAAAGAAAAGCAAATAAACACGCTTTGCTGGACGGCATCGGCCTTTGCAAATATATCGGCGTTTGGCACGCTTGATGCGGTGTCAATGGAGCATCTTCGAACTGTGTGCTTTGGGAGTGAGGTCTTTTCGCGCGCCGAATATGACAAATGGAGAGCGGCTTGTCCGCATACGTCATTTTTCAATTTGTACGGGCCCACGGAGGCCACGGGAATGTCGTGCTATTGGAGAGCGGACAGAGGACTTGATGACAGTGAGCCGATCCCGATCGGCAAGCCCTTTCCGAACACCGAGATCCTTTTGATCGGTGACGGCGGAAAGCCTTGCAATGAGGGCGAAATATATATCCGCGGCAGCTGTGTTACGAACGGATATTTTTCTATGATGGACAAGAGCAGAGAATGCTTTGTGCAAAATCCGCTCAATTCTGACTACCACGAGATCGTTTATAAGAGCGGAGACCTTGCGAGGGTAAATGAGCACGGCGAGCTTGTATATATGGGCAGGCGAGATTTTTGCATCAAGCATATGGGGAGAAGGATCGAGCTTGGCGAGATAGAGCGCAGAGCGGAATCGGTGAGCGGAGTATATAGGGCGATCTCTGTTTATGATGAAGAGGCAAAGCGCATAATGCTCGCTTTTTGCGGTGAGATCGAGCCCATAAAGCTTTTAAGGGAGATGGGGGCAGGCTCGCCGAGCTTTATGAGACCTGTGCGCTGTTACAAATTTGAAGCGCTGCCGGAGACACCGAACGGCAAGACAGACCGCAGGGCGATCTTAGCATATATTCGGGAAAAGGAGAAGAAATGAAAAGGCTTTTGGAGATTATTCGGGCATTGCATCCCGAGCTTGAAATATCGGGGCAAGAAAGATTTATAGATGACGGCATTCTTGACTCGCTTGACATAGTAACACTTGTTACCGATATAAATTCCGAGTACAAGGTAAGAATTGGGGCAGAGGATATCGTAAAGGAAAATTTTAACAGCATCGAAAATATAATTGCCTTGATAAGTCGGCTTGGCGGAGAGATAGAATGAAGCTGATCTCTCTTGAGTTCCTTTTGCTCTCTCTTTTCACCTTTTTGCTTTACAGAGCTTTCCCGAAAAGAACAAGATGGGTAATACTGCTTATATCAAGCGCAATATTTTACTGCCTTTCGGGATTGCTTTCCCTAATTTTAATAATTCTTTTTACGCTCTCCTCCTATATGCTTGCACTGATATTGCAAGGCGCTTCAAGGCGGGAGGGCGTATTTTGCGAAAAGGAAAATCAAGGAAGGGGCTTTTTTCTCTGCGCCTTCGGGTGTATAACGCTCATTGTAGCGTTCTTATTGGTGCGTGAGCTTTCTCCGATCGGAGCATTAGGCATATCATTTTATTCGCTTCGAATAGTATCCTATCTCGTTGACGTTTATGGCGGGCGGGTAAAGGCAGAGAAGAATCTATTAAAATACGCTCTTTTTTCATCCTTTTTTCCTCTTGCCTTTTTGGGGCCTGTTACTTTGTACCAACAGATTAATGAGACACTGTACAAGGGGGAGAGTGTAGGCTTTGATGATATAATGACGGCACTTTTCCGCATATCCTACGGTGTATTCAAAAAGCTGGTGATTGCAAATGCGCTTGCCCGTCCCTTGATATATATGTCGGAGGCAACCGACATATATTACGGAGCATACATTCTCTTCATAATTATCTTTTATACCTTTCAGGTCTTTTGCGATTTTTCGGGAGGGATCGATATATGTATAGGTCTGTCGGGGCTTTTCGGTGTCAAGCTGCCCGAAAATTTTAACCGTCCGTTTTTATCGACGAGCGCGCGTGAGTTTTGGAACAGATGGCATATTACGCTTGGCGAATGGCTTGAAAAATACGTCTTTTATCCGTTCTCGTTTTCAAAAGCCATGCAAGGCTTTTCAAAAGGATGCCGCAAAAGGCTCGGCGTGCGGATGGGGAAGAGATTGCCGCTTTATGCCGCAACAATGCTAACCTGGCTTTTGACAGGCTTGTGGCACGGATTCAAGGGGCATTTTGTTGCGTGGGGGCTCTTAAACGGCGCGATAGTTTTGATCTCACGCGAAACGAAAAGGAAAAAAGAACGGGCATTGGGGAATGCGCTGAGTCGCGTTAGGGTGTTTTTTATAATCGGCGCTGTGCGGATTTTGGATCTTTATAAGAGCTTTATCCTAAGCCTTAAACTATTTGTCGGGATGCTTTTGCATCCGTTTGCCTCGCATCCGTCATGGGAAGGGATCTTTGAGGCAATAGCACCCGATATTCTTTTTATTGTGATCTGCGCCTTGCTCGTTACGCTTGTAATCGGAAACGCGCGGGAATTTTGTGAGAAAAAGGCAAAAAAGCCTTTCGTTGTGATTCTCGGTACGGTTTTGCTTATGATATGCACGCTTGTTTTCGGAACGTACGGGCAGGGCTTTGATGCGAGTGATTTTATATATTCTCATTTTAACGGAGGATGAAATGAATAAAAAAAGGAGCTTCGCGGCGATTTTTGGGGTCGCTTTGTTTGTTTTGTTGCTTGCTTTCTTCTCGAGATTGACTATGCCGAAATATATAAGTATATCGCGCGAGGGTAATCTTATATCCGAATATTATAACGAAGCAGACAGGGGCAACCGCCACGACGTAATATTTGTTGGGGATTGCGAGGCTTATTCGAGCATTGTACCGACTCTTCTTTGGGAAAAATACGGTATAAAGGCGTTTGTGCGCGGAAGTCCGTCGCAGACGCTTGCGCAGTCGCACGCTTTGATATTGGATACTCTTGAGTATGAAACGCCGCAAGCGATAGTGCTCAGCGTATATGCCTTGTGCAAGGAGGGGACTGCTAACGAGGCGTATAACAGAATGACTCTTGACGGAATGAGACTCTCCTCTCACAAATTAAGAGCGGTGCGCGAGAGTGTGGGCAAGGGAGAGAGTGTTATTTCCTATTTTATACCGCTTCTGCGCTTTCATTCAAGATGGAGCGAGCTTGAAGGCGAGGATCTCAAATATCTTTTTTGGCGACCTACGGTATCTCATAACGGCTATTATATGCAAAAGGGAGTTGTGGCGGGGGAGGTCGAGCACAGCTATGAGAGCGATGCGCCGCACCGCCTGCCGCAAGAAAATTTGATGCGCCTTTCAGAGATAGTTGGAGATTGCAAGGAGCGCGGTGTTGAATTGATACTTTTCAAAGCGCCGATCAGCTCGTGGCGCTATCCGTGGTATGAGGAATGGGATGCGGAGATTTCGGATTTTGCAGATGAGCACGGCGTAGCATATTACAGCCTTGTACGCGAGGCTGAAAATATAGGGATCGATCTCTCTTGCGACAGCTATGACGGAGGTCTTCATCTGAACGTAAACGGAGCAGAGAAGATCACACTCTGTTTTGGTAATCTCTTGATCAGCAATCACAAAATTTATATAAGTCGGGATAGGTACGCCGAGGAAATATGGGGAGAAAAGGTCGATAAATATTATAAGGAGAAAAATCAATGAAAAGGGTATTTGTTTTTGCTTTGTTGCTTGCCTGCTTGAGCCTTTGCTCTTGTGATATAAATTCGGAGAGTGAGAGGGCGAGGGAATATTGCTTTGAATCAAAAGGCACAAGCTTTACTGTCGGAGATGATTCTGAAAGGGTAGTGGCGGCTCTTGGAAATCCAAATTCAAAGCTGTCATCGGTCTCATGCGCGGACGAGGGGATGGATGTGGTGTATTCTTATAACGGTTTCAAGATATACTCTCACAAAAGGGATATGCAAGGTATAATAACCGAGATCGATATTACAAGCGATGCGATTCAGACTCCGGAAGGGATAAGGATAGGTGACAGCACAGACAGAGTGCTTGAAAAATACGGAGAGGGGAATTACGTCAACGGCGCAATAGAGTATATAGGAAGAAAATGCGTTTTGCGCTTTTATATGCGTGACGGCAGGGTGTCTGCAATCAAATATACCGAAAATGACAGATAAAGCCACGGTTTGCTAAAAAAAGAGTAAATTTTAGAAAAAAACGGATAAAAATTAGCACTGTTTACAAAATGTTCACAAAAAACTTTTGTTAGAGGCTTGACAAACGGGTCAAAATGGGGTATATTTATATAGCAGGTTAGCACTTGACTCAATCGAGTGCTAAAAATCAGACAAAAAAACGAGAAAGGAGCGCAAAAAGGTGGCTGAGATCCAAAAAAGTGAGTTAAGCGAAAGAAAAAAACGAATACTCAAGGCGATCGTTGACGCGCATATAGTAGACGGAGAGCCTGTCGGCTCAAAGTATATTATGCAGGATGAGCACTTGAACTGCTCGTCTGCTACCATCAGAAACGAGATGGCAGAGCTTGAAGCGCTCGGATATCTTGAACAGCCTCACGCCTCATCGGGAAGAGTACCCAGTGAGCTCGGTTACCGCTTTTACGTCGATACGCTGATAGAGAGCTACGCGATGACCACGCGGGAGATCACCGAGATCAACAATCTGCTCAAATCCAAGATGAACGAGCTTGATCAGATCCTTATGGCGGCATCAAAGGTGGCGGGAAACCTTACCAACTACACCAGCTTTGTGATAAAGCCCAAGGCAAATCAGGTCAAGATCAAAAGGTTTGACGTGATATACGTTGACCGTCACTCGCTTCTTCTTATAATGATAACCGACGGCGGAGCGGTGGTTACAAAGCGTCTTTCCTTTGATATGACGGTTAGCGAAATGACCGCGAGCGATCTTGCTCTTCTTCTTAACGAGAAGGTAACGGGGCTTACCGCGAATGAGCTTACTGTTCCGATCATCGTTGAGATTGAGAACGCGATGGGCGATAAGTCGTCTATCGTAACTCCCATCATCAAGATAATTTACGAGAGCATGAGCGAGCTTGACTGCGGAGACCTCAAGGTCTCGGGCATGGACAGACTTTTGCAGTACCCCGAGTACAGCAACAAGGATCAGCTCCGCGAGCTGCTCGGCGCTCTTGAAAAGAAGGAAGACATACTTGAGCTTGTGTCGGATCCCGGAAGCGACGGCGTAAACGTCGTTATAGGCTCGGAAAGCTCGGTCAAGGTGATGAACAATTCCGCGCTCGTATTCAAGCCGGTAGTTCGGGACGGAAAAACGCTTGGCGCGATAGGAATCATCGGACCAAGACGAATGGATTATGCAAAGGTCGTTGCTACGATCGATGGGCTTGCGGGTAACGTGGAAAGCCTTTTGGGTGGCTCGGACTTTGTAGAGGATAAGGAGAATAGCAATGGCTGAGGAAAACGTAAAGAACGCGGCAGAAGAGGCCGCAAGCGAAGAGGCTGCGGCGGAGAGCGCGCAGACTGAGGCTCCTGCCGAGGAAAAGGCAGAGAAGAAAAAGAACAAGAAGGCAGATGCCAAGATCGCAGAGCTTGAAGCTAAGCTTGCTGATGCTGAAAAGTCTCTTGCAGAGCAAAACGACAGATATATGAGAATGGCTGCCGAATACGATAACTTCCGCAAGAGAAGCGCGAAGGAAAAGGAAGGCATATACGCGGATGCGTATGCAGATGCGCTCAAATCAATACTCCCGATAATCGACAATCTCGAAAGAGCGGTCGGAGTTGAAGGCGCGGATGCGGTTGCCAAGGGACTTGAAATGACCCTTAAGGGGGCTGCGGAGGCTCTTGAAAAGATGGGTGTTGAGGCGTTCGGTGAATCGGGTGACGCATTTGACCCCAATATGCACAGCGCAATGATGATGGTAGACGATGAAAGCCGCAAAGAGGGCGAGATCGTTACCGTGTTCCAGAAGGGATACCGAAAGGGAGACAGGATCATCAGATACGCAATGGTCACGGTCGCTAACTGATACAGAGGCGGCAAAAGCTTACAAACGTAAAAAATTCAACATTATATAACTTTAATTAACAGTCCATAGGAGGAATTTTATTATGGCAAAGATTATAGGAATTGACTTAGGTACAACAAACTCATGTGTAGCGGTTTACGAGGGCAGTGAGCCTATCGTTATCCCCAATCCCGAAGGCGCAAGAACTACCCCCTCGGTAGTTGCGTTCTCCAAGACCGGAGAGAGAATGGTAGGTCAGGTAGCAAAGAGACAGGCTATCACCAACCCCGACAAGACCGTTATCTCCATAAAGAGAGACATGGGTACTAATAAGAAGGTTGAGATCGACGGCAAGGGCTACAACCCCCAGGAGATCTCCGCAATGATCCTTCAGAAGCTCAAGGCTGATGCTGAAGCATACCTCGGAACAAGCGTAAACCAGGCGGTAATCACTGTTCCCGCGTACTTTACCGATGCTCAGAGACAGGCTACCAAGGACGCAGGTAAGATCGCAGGGCTTGAGGTTCTCCGTATCATAAACGAGCCTACCGCGGCAGCTATCGCTTACGGTCTCACCGAGGAAAAGGATCAGAAGATCATGGTATTCGACCTCGGAGGCGGTACATTTGACGTATCTCTCCTTGAAATTTCGGACGGCGTGTTTGAGGTTCTTGCAACTGCAGGTAACAACAAGCTCGGCGGTGACGACTTTGACCAGAGAATCATCGATTGGATGGCAGACCAGTGCAAGAAGGAGAACGGAATCGATCTCCGCAGCGACAAGATGGTTATGCAGAGACTTAAGGACGCGGCAGAGAAGGCTAAGATCGAGCTTTCCGGTATGTCTGCATCCAACATCAACCTCCCCTTCATCACAGCAACCGCTGCAGGTCCTCTCCACTTTGAGGCAACCCTCACAAGAGCAGAGTTCGACCGCATCACATCCGACCTCGTTGAGGCTACTATGGGCCCCACAAAGCAGGTTATCCGTGACTCCGGCGTAAGCGTTGGAGAGATCGACAAGATCCTTCTCGTAGGTGGTTCTACAAGAATCCCCGCAGTTCAGGAGGCTGTTAAGAAGTTCACCGGCAAGGAGCCCTTCAAGGGAATCAACCCCGACGAGTGCGTTGCAATCGGCGCGGCAATCCAGGGCGGTATTCTCGGCGGAGACGTTAAGGACCTTCTCCTTCTCGACGTAACTCCTCTTTCTCTCGGTATCGAGACTATGGGCGGAGTATTTAACAGAATCATTGACAGAAATACAACCATTCCCGTAAAGAAGAGCCAGATCTACTCCACTGCGGCTGACGGACAGACCTCTGTTGAGATCCACGTTCTTCAGGGTGAGCGCGAGATGGCGGCATACAACACCACTCTCGGTCGCTTCAATCTTGACGGAATCACTCCCGCTCCCAGAGGAATTCCTCAGATCGAGGTTACCTTTGATATTGACGCAAACGGTATCGTTAACGTAACAGCTTGCGACAAGGGAACAGGTAAGGAGCAGCACATCACCATAACATCCTCTACCAACATGTCTCAGGAGGACATTGACAAGGCAGTTAAGGATGCAGAGAAGTTTGCTGAAGAGGACAAGAAGGCTAAGGAAGCCGTTGAGACCAAGAACCGCGCTGAGACAATGATCTTCCAGAGCGAAAAGACTCTCGGCGAGCTTGGCGACAAGGTAGACGCGGCTGATAAGGCAGACGTTGAGGCGGCTATCGAGAAGCTCAAGGAGACCGTTAAGAGCGGCGACACCGAGGCTATCAAGGCTGATACAGAGGCACTTGAAAAGTCCTTCTACAAGATCTCCGAGAAGCTCTACGCTCAGCAGCAGGCACAGGGCGGCCAGGACTTTAACGGCGGCGCAAATGGCGGCGACGGACAGTTCTACGACGCAAACTACGAGGATAATTCCAACAAATAATTAAGAGAGTTGTGCGGGAAGGGCAGACAAAAGGATTTGCCTTTCCCGCTATACGGGTTATTTAGAATAACCGTATAAGCATGCTTCAGTTAAGGATTTGGAGTAAATATGGCAGATAAAAGAGATTACTATGAAGTGCTTGGCGTTCAAAAGGGCGCAAGCGATACAGACATAAAAAAAGCATACAGAACGCTTGCAAAAAAATATCACCCCGACGTAAACCCCGGTGACAAGGAAGCCGAGGCGAAGTTCAAGGAGGTCAACGAGGCGTATGAGGTCTTGTCGGATTCTGACAAGAAGGCTAAGTACGACCAGTTTGGACACGCGGCGTTTGATCCTTCGTCCGGTGCAGGCGGCGGCTTTGGCGGCTTTGGTGGATTCGGCGGCTTTGGTGACGTTGATCTCGGCGATATATTCGGTAGCTTTTTCGGAGGCGGAGGCTCAAGACAGAGACGAAACGGTCCCCAGAAGGGTGAGGATATTGAGATCGATATTACGATCAATTTCGAGGAAGCCGTATTCGGATGCAAGAAGGACGTAAGCTTTACCAAATATGCAAAATGCTCAAAGTGTAACGGAAGCGGAGCCGAGAGCGGAGAGGCAGAGACCTGTCCCACCTGTCGCGGAAGCGGACAGAGACGCGTTATGCAAAATCTCGGCGGAATGCAGTTCCAGACCACCACTACATGTGATACCTGCCGCGGAACGGGAAGATATATAAAGAATCCTTGTAATAAGTGCCGCGGATCGGGATTTGAGAGAATCTCGAAGAAGCTGACCGTTGATATTCCCGCGGGAATAGATCACGGTAAGGGACTTGTTGTTCGCGGAGCGGGTAATGACGGAAAGATGGGCGGCCCTGCGGGAGACGTTTACGTAATGGTAAGCGTTCGCAAGAGCCCCACCTTTAAGCGCGACGGGTATAATCTGTTCTGTGAGGTGCCGATCACTATGTCCGAGGCGGCTCTCGGAGCGGATATTGAGATACCTACTCTTGAGGGACGAGAAAGCTATACGATAGGCGAGGGCACGCAAACGGGAACAACCTTTACGCTCCGTCAGCGCGGCGTTCCGATAGTCAACTCATCAAGACGAGGCGACCTCTACGTTACCGTCAAGGTCGAGATACCCAAGAGCCTTAGTGACAAGCAGAAGGAGCTTCTGCGAGAGTTCGCAAAGGCTTGCGGTGAGAGCAATTACGCCAAGAAAAAAGCGTTTGGTAAAAAGGATAAGAAATAAAATGACAGAAAATATTGATAAAGACTACCTCTGCGGAGATTTCGGTGAGGTCACCGAGTGGCTGCAGATAAAGGTGACTGTCAAGACCGAAAGGCTTGACGAGCTTGTGGCGCTTATGAGCATGATCGACAGCAATCTTTTGATCGAGGATCTCAGCGATATAGATTTAAAGACATGCTATGGTGATCTTATCGATGAAAAGATACTTAATGCGGACAAATCCCACGCATCTGTGTCGTATTTCGTTCCGAAGGATGCGAATATCGCGGACGATATGGCATTTTTGCGCGACAGACTTGCATCGGGCGGATTTGAGGATGCCGAGACCGAGGTCATAGGCCTTTGCGAGGAGGATTGGGCAAACTCATGGAAGGAGTTTTACAAGCCTTTCAAGATCGGCAAGATAGTTATCGTTCCCGCATGGGAGAAATACGAAGCGGAGGATGACGAGATCATAGTCACTATGGATCCCGGCATGGCGTTTGGCACGGGAACACACGAAACCACACGCTTGATAATAGGACTCCTTCAGAAATATGTAAAAAAGGGAATGAGCCTTCTTGATGTCGGAACAGGAAGCGGAATCCTTGCGATTTGCGGAGCAAAGCTCGGAGCGGTAGACTGCCGCGCGTATGACATAGATCCTATGAGCGTTCGCGTTGCAAACGAGAACATTCGCGAGAGCGGACTTGAGGACAAGATCACTTGTGAGCAGAGCGACCTTTTAAAGCAGGCAAAAAACATCGCAGGCGGATACGATATTATTTGTGCTAACATAGTTGCGGATATTATCATTCGTATGACACCCGACGTGGCACCCTTTATGAGCAATAAGACTGTGCTTTTGGCATCGGGTATAATCTCGGAGAGAGCAGATGACGTTGTCGAATGCTTCGAGAAGAACGGATTTAAAATAGTCGAGAGAGCAGAGGATAACGGCTGGTGCGCTTTGGCGGTCAGCTTGAAATAAAATAACCAAAGGAAAGCGATCCTTTCATATACGAAGGGTCGCTTTTTTCGCTTTTTAAGAGCGCAAGCATAAGGAAAAGCTTATGGTATGCACATTTATTGTGCAATTTAACATTGTGAATATTGTCTATTTTGTTTGTTATGTCTTTTGAGGGGGCAAAAAATAATAATAAATTGTAAATTGTGTTCATGAAGATGTGATTTTTTACAAAAAAAGTGTTGACAAATTGGTTATTTTGTAATATAATTATTTACGCACTATCGTGAAATTTTAAGGATTGGAGCGCCCGAGGCTCTCTTTTTTGTGCAAAAAGTGTAGAAAAAATGTGATTTTGCTCAAAGAAAAAAGCCCGTAAACCCTTGATATGCCTCGTTTTTTTGTTACAAAAGACCAAATCGAAAACGGTAAGGTCACACTGATCGGTGATGACGCCCATCATATCTCCCGTTCGCTTCGCATGGCGGCAGGAGAGCAGATCGTTGTTTGTGACATGCAAAAAAATGAGTATGTCTGCATTCTTGATGAGTTTTTGCCCGACAGAGTGACGGCGAATGTAATTTCGTCGAGCAAGAGCGATACAGAGCCCTTGTACGTCGCAAATCTCTATCAGGCATTGCCAAAGGGGGATAAGCTCGATCTTATTATCCAAAAGGCGGTCGAATGCGGTGTTTCGTCAATAACCACCTTTAACAGTGACCGCTGTATTGCCAAGGATAAGGACGATGGAGATAAAAAGCTTGTCCGCAGACAGAGGATCGCGCTTGAAGCGGCAAAGCAGTCGGGAAGAGGAATTGTTCCTGCTGTCATGCCGTCGGTAAGCTTCAAGGAGGCTGTTTCCCGCGCGGCAGAGGCTGATATTGCGCTTTTCTGCTACGAGGGTGATTCAACAGAGCCTTTAAAGAGCTTTTTGTCAAGAAAAAGACGCGAGCTTGAGGAAAACGGCACAACAGAGCCGACCGTATCTATTGTGATAGGCAGCGAGGGCGGATTTTCGATCCCCGAGGTCGAGCTTGCAAGATCAAAGGGTCTTGTACCCATTGGACTCGGCAAAAGAATACTCCGCACGGAAACAGCGTCAAGCTTTGTGCTTGCATGTCTGTGCTATGAAATGGAATTATAATTGTCCCGAATGGGAAAACTATAAGATATAAGAGAAAAAAGACAAAGGACGCAAAGAGGTAAAAAATGGCTAACAGATTGTTTCACAACGTGATCAACCAAATGAAGACCGCAGTAGATCGCATCATCGGAGTAATTGACGAAAACGGTGTTGTAATTGCTTGCTCAGAGCTTGTCAAGGTAGGCGAGGTAAAGCAGGGAGTTCGTGACGCGCTCACATATTCAAGTGATATCGCGGTAGTTGACGGATACACCTATCGCCCCATCTCCGTAGGAGCAAAGAGCGAGTACGTGGTATTCATGGAAGGCGAGGATAAGATGGCAGAGAAGATGTCAAAGCTTTTGGCGGTATCTCTCTCCAACATCAAGAATCTTCATGATGAAAAGTACGACAAGGGTCTCTTCATCAAGAATATCATTTTGGATAACATACTTCCCAGCGACATATACATAAAGAGCAAGGAGCTTCATTTCGGAGCAGAGGAGAGCAGAATCGTTTTCCTTATCAAGTTCTTCGGCAAGACCGATGTAATGCCCTTTGAGATGCTCCAGAACATGTTCCCCGACAAGACCAAGGATTACGTTATCAGCGTTGGCGAGCACGACGTTGTTCTTGTAAAGGAAGTAAAGCATGATGCAGATATTAAGGATATTGAAAAGATAGCTACCAATATCTCTGATACTCTCACTGCTGAATTCTATACAAAGGTAAACATCGGTATTTCCACCGTTGTTGATAACCTCAAGGATCTTGCTCGCGCTTATAAGGAGGCGCAGGTTGCTCTTGATGTAGGTAAGGTGTTCGAGACCGAGAAGAACATCGTAAGCTACGAGAACCTCGGTATAGGCAGACTTATCTATCAGCTTCCCACAACTCTTTGCGATATGTTCCTTCAGGAGGTATTTAAGAAGGGTAGCCTTGAGTCTCTCGACCGCGAGACACTTATGACTATTCAGTGCTTCTTTGAGAACAACCTCAACGTATCCGAGACATCGAGAAAGCTCTTTGTACACAGAAATACACTCGTGTACAGACTTGAGAAGATAAGAAAGATCACAGGACTTGACCTTCGTGAGTTTGAGCATGCCATCACCTTTAAGGTAGCTCTTATGGTTAAGAAGTATCTCGGAAGCAAGCCCTCCAAGTATTGATTCATTTCAATAAAATCTTAATCGGAAAATTAATAAGCGAGACGTTACGTTAACTCTTAATGCGGCGTTTCGCTTATCGAATTGTATATGCAAATTTGACGCATTTTGGTGCTTTTTGACATCTGTGAAAAATAAAATAGAAAAGGAAACAGAGAATGGATAATAACGAAAATCCGATAGTCGACACCGAATCGCAGGAGAGCCAAGATAGGTTCGTTTATACGGGCAAAAAGCCGAAAACAATACCGCTATATATTGCGATCTGTGTGATTATCGCGAGCATCGTGCTTTCGGTATTGGCGACCTTTACACTCCATACCGTTTTTGGCGGATTTTACGATTACGGCAGAGACGATACTGAAGAAACCGCAACGGAAGGCGCAGGTCAGGGAAATCAGGGCGGTGAAACCCCAAACAGCGGTAACGTGCCGGGATATTTTGAGGATCTTATAATTCTCGATGAGATATTCAAGGCATATTCCTTTGACGGCTTTGACGAGGAAACAATGCGCGAGGCGATCCTCGATGCCTATATTGCCGCAACCGGCGATATTTACGCGGAGTATCTCAATGCAGAGGAGTACGCGGATTATTTCGAGGAGAGAAAGGGCGAGTTTGTCGGTATCGGTGTCTCGATAGTAAACTCCGAGGTGACTGTGAACGGATTTACCTACAAGGTAATGGAGGTCATTTCGGTATATAAGGATTCCCCTGCGATCGAAAGCGGCGTTAAGGTCGGCGATTGCATTATGTACGTTGACAACGGCGGCGAGATGACGCTTGTTAATGAAATAGGATATACAAAGGCTCTTGACGTTATGCTCGGCGAAGAGGGTACACTTGCTAACTTTACCGTGTACAGACCCGACGGCAGCGATTACGAGATAATCGATTTTTCAATTGCAAGACGTAAGGTGATCACTCAGTCTGTTTATTACAGAGTGAGCGAGACCAACGCAAAGGTCGGTATCATCAATATCACCGGATTTGATATGACTACTCCGGGGCAGTTCAAGAATGCCGTAAATACGCTCAAAGAGACACACGGATGCGAATATTTCGTGTTTGACGTGAGAAATAATCCGGGCGGCGCGCTTGATTCCATTGATACGGTGCTTGCGTACTTCTTGAATAAGGGCGATTTGATAGTTTCAACCGAGTATTCGGACGGCTACACCGAGTCGGCTTATGCAAGACCCAAGAAATATTCAGCGGAATATTCGGGATTTGATATTTCCGAGGATGAGATCGGAATGTTTAAGGATCTCAAGTGCATCGTAATAACCAACGAGAATACCGCAAGCGCGGCAGAGCTCTTTACCGCAACGCTCCGTGATTACGAGCTGGCAGAGGTCGTTGGCGGCACTACCTACGGTAAGGGCTGTATGCAAACGCTTTTCCCGCTTTCAAATTACGGAATTGAGGGCGGACTTAAGCTCACGGTTGCGATGTATTATTCCGCAAGCAAAACCGTGTATCACGGAACAGGAATCGTTCCCGATTTTGAGGTTGCTCTCAGTCAAGAGGCGCTCGAATATAATTTCTTCCTTCTCCCCGAGGAAAAGGACGACCAGCTTTTAAAGGCTATTGAAGAGTTGACAAAATAAAAATATAAAGATTTTTTAAGGAGAATATATCATGGCACAGAAGAAGATGCTTTACACAGAAGAAGGCTACAAGGTACTGACAGACGAGCTTAATTATCTTAAGAACGTCAGAAGAGAAGAGATCAAGGAAGCAATCGCGGTTGCAAAGGGATTCGGCGACCTTTCCGAGAACTCCGAGTACGATGAGGCAAGAAACGAGCAGGCTAAGACCGAGGCTCGCATCAAGGAGCTCGAGGAGCTCGTTGCTAACGCGCAGATCGTTGACGAGTCCAAGATCGATAACGATGTAGTTTCTCTCGGATCCGACGTAACTGTTTACGACGTTGAAGAGGACGAGGAGATCGTATATAGCATAGTTGGCTCTAACGAGGTAAACCCCGTAGAGAGAAAGATCTCCGACCAGTCTCCCATAGGCAGAGCTTTGATGGGACACAAGGCAGGAAGCAGTGTTACCGTTGAGCTTCCCTCCGGAGATGTAATTCACATGGAGATCAAGGCGGTTGCAAGATCGCAAAAGGGATAATATATATAGAAGAGGAGGACGCGCAAATATGGAAGACGAAAAGCTAAAGGATTCTGACATAAAAGTGACGCTCTCGACCCCCTTCGGTAAATGGCTTTCAAATTTTTGGTATCATCATAAATGGAAGGTCATAATAATTGGGTTCTTTGCTATTGTTATCATAGTCGGCGTCGTGCAAATGCTGAAAAAAGAGGACCATGACATAGAGATAGTGATCGCGACACATACGATGCTTTATGCAGAGGATTCAGAGGCGCTTGAAAAGGCGCTTGTAAGCCTGATGCCCGAGGATTTTAACGGCGACGGCAAGAAGACTCTTTATCTTAATACTTATAAAATATATTCGGAGGAGGAGCTGAAGGCGGCTAACGAGGCAGAGACCGACAGCGACGGAAATCCTATCATATATGCCGATGAAAACTTTAATAAGGAACAGATAAACGAGTTTGATCAGTATATCATGACGGGCGAATGTACTATTATGATATTGAGTGAATACCTCTATAAGGATCTTATAACACGCTCCGAAACCGTGCTTTTAAAGCCGATCAAGGATATATTCGGTGACTCGATCCCCGCAGATATGATAGCGGAGGGCGGCTACGGAATACTGCTGTATAAGACAGGCGCATATAAAAACCTTGATGCCTTAAAGCTTATCCCCGATGACGCCGTTATCTGCATGATGCAGCCTATGGCATTCAATAAGGGCTTTTCGGAGGAAAAATACGAAAAGGCTCTCAATTATTTCAAGAGTATAGTTAATTTCGGTCAGTAAAGAGCGGTGCATTTATGAGACTTGTATTTAAGCAGAGATTCAGATTTGGTCTCGATTCCTATAACATTTTTAATGAGAGCGGCGAGGTAGCATATACCGTCCAAAGCAGATTCTCGTTTATTTACAGAAAGCTTGATATATGTGACCGATGGGGCTACCGTATCGGATCAATAAAAAGCAATCCTTTTATTTTCTATCCGAAATTCAATATGTATATCGGCGAAAGCTGTATCGGCACGATCAGGAAACGAAATTATTTTTTCCAAAGGCCGAGATATATACTTGATTGCAACGGCTGGGAAGTGAGAGGAACATTCTGGGAATGGGATTATACCATTTTAGATGCTACGGGTATTGCCGTTGCAACGTTACATAAGGAATTTGCCTGGACAGATACATATGTGCTTGATATTTACGATGAAGCAAATATTCTCGGTGTTCTTATGGTAGTTGTTGCTATTGATACGGAAAAGGATACCCGATCCTACTAAATACTGTAAAAAAGAAGCATTCTTTGAGAATGCTTCTTTTTTTGGAATTAAAGCGGATTTTTAAGGTTATAATTTATTGAATGACTTAGAAAAAATCCTGCTTTTGGCAGGATAAATCCTTTAAATCTTCACAGTAAATTCATTATTGTATGTTAAAATATATTTATTAAAAATTAGAATGGAGAAGTGCTATGGGCAGATTCAGACAAAAAATGTACCGCTTTATGTACGGCAGATACGGAAGCGATAAGCTCGGTAATTTTTTGACCTATTTTTCAATATTGATCATGATTCTTGGCATGGTGATCGGTGTTATCTGGCAGCAAAGTGTTGTTGCGGCATGGATCTCCTTGGTCACATATTTTCTGGCTTGGGTGCTTATTATTTGGAATTTCACAAGGACGTTCTCAAGAAAAATCGACAAGCGCAGAAGAGAAAACGAGCGCTACCTTAAGATGTCGCGTGCTCTAAAGCGCTTTTTTGGCGGTAATACGTCGAAGAAGACTGCGACAAATAACTGGGATAACGCAACGCATATTTTTCGTGACTGTACAAAATGCGGATGCACGCTTCGCCTGCCTCGCAGAGGAGGAAAGCATAAGGTCAAATGTCCCCGTTGCTCTCATTCCTTTTATGTAAAGGCTAAAAATCTAAAATTCTGATGTTTTGAGGAAATTCTATGAACAATTTAAGAAAGACAAAAATAGTATGCACAATGGGTCCTGCAAGCCTTCGCGAGGATATTCTTGAGGATATGCTCAAGAGCGGCATGAATATTGCACGTTTCAACTTCTCGCACGGCACACATGAATATCACAGAGAGGGCATGGAGCTCTTCCGCAAGGTAAGAGACAGACTCAAAATGCCTGCGGCAGTGCTTCTTGACACAAAGGGCCCCGAAATAAGAATCGGATGCTTTGGTGAGGATAAGATTACCCTCAAGCCCGGTGAGCTCTTCACCTTGTGCGCAGATGAGATTGAGGGAGACTCCAAAAGAGTCTCAATTTCCTATCCCAAGCTCTACTCAGAGGTAAAGGCGGGCACACAGATACTTATAGACGATGGAAGGATCGAGCTTTGTGTCGAGCGCATAGAAAATACCGATATTATCTGTAAGGTCGTCACCGGAGGCGCGATTTCAAGCAGAAAGGGAATCAATGTTCCGCATACTCATATAAATATGCCCTATATAAGCAAACAGGACGAGAAGGATCTTCGCTTCGGTATAGAAATGGACGTGGATTTTGTTGCCGCTTCATTTGTAAGAAGCAAGGACGATGTGATCGAGCTTCGTAAGCTTCTCAACTATTACGGCGGACATTCCATCCGAATTATAGCCAAGATAGAGAACGCCGAGGGAGTTGAAAATTTCGATGAGATCCTTGAGCATTGCGACGGAATAATGGTCGCGCGCGGAGATATGGGCGTTGAGATTGAATATGAGAAGCTCCCGGGACTTCAGAAAAAGTTTATCCGCAAGTGCTTCAGCGCAGGAAAGATGGTAATCACCGCTACGCAGATGCTTGAGACGATGATACACTCAAAGACACCTACAAGAGCCGAAATTACAGACGTTGCCAACGCAGTTTTTGACGGAACGAGCGCGGTAATGCTTTCGGGCGAAACAGCAATGGGAGACCATCCTGCGCACGTTGTAAGGGTAATGTCAAAGATCGCCGAGCGCGCAGAGCAGGACGCAATGGAAATGAACGTCTATGCCGGAATAGCGCACGAAAATGCCTTCAGCGACCTGACTAACGCGATATGCGATGCGGCCTGCACAACGGCGAGAGACGTGCGCGCAAAGGCTATTATCGCAGTTACCAAATCGGGCACGACCGCGCGCAGAGTTTCCAAATTCCGCCCCTCCGAGCCTATCGTTGCCGCTACACCCGATATAAAGACCTTCCATCAGCTTTCAATGTCGTGGGGAGTGTTCCCGGTTCTCGCATTGAATCAGGACGATACAGACAGACTCTTCTTGCATGCGATCGATTGCGCAAGACAGCTTGATATTGTAAATAAAGGAGATAAGGTGGTTATCACCGCGGGCGTTCCGCTCAAGCAGTCGGGAACGACAAATCTTTTAAAGGTACAGGAAGTTTGACAGTAAAGGAGACATTATAATGGCAAGCTACAAGAGCCGTGCAAAGAGAAAGATAAAAAACAAAATAAAGAAATCTCCGATAATCATAGGGATAATCCTTCTTTTGGTTGTTGCAGGCGCGTTGCTGTTTTTCTTTGGTGATAAGCTCGGATTTGATTTTGGAAAAAAGAAGATCGAAGCCGAGGTTCCCACACCGAGTGACGGAGAGGTAATGTTTCATTACATCGACGTAGGTCAGGGCGATGCGATACTTATCATGTCAAAGGCAGGAAATATACTTATCGATTCGGGAGATCTTGATTCCGATTCGCAGGAGGCATTTAGAAATTATCTTGACGCCGCAAACGTGAAAAGCTTTGAGTACGTTATCTTTACACATACCGATGCGGATCATATTGGCAGCGCAGATTACGTTATAAAAAATTATTTTGTTAAAAACGTTATTATGCCCGATTATCAGGCAACCACAAAGGTGTACGAGCGGTTGATGAACGCCATTGAAGAGAAAAACGTCAATTTGATTCTTATAGGCGAGGACGAGGAATTATGCGAGCAGAGCGGATATAGCTTTTATCTCGGTTCAATGCTCAACACCGTCATTGCTCCCACAGAGGATTTTAACGATCCCAATGAGATGAGCATTGTTTTGAAATCTACATATGGCGAAACAAGCTTTATGTTTACAGGAGACGCGGAGGAAAAATCCGAGGAGGCGATCTTAAAGAAATGGAGTACCGCTGATCTAAGATGCGACGTTTTAAAGGTCGGTCATCACGGATCATCGAGCTCAACGACAAAGGAATTTCTAAATGCAGTATCTCCGAAAATAGCTGTAATATCATGCGGCGAGGGTAATGATTACGGACATCCGAGCAAAGATGTTCTTGAAAGACTTGAGGCTGCGGGAGTGACGGTGTACCGCACAGACCTTATGGGAACTGTGGTGCTGGTGAGCGACGGAAAAACCGTTTCTCTTGTATTGGAGGACTAATAAAAAATGCGATACGCAGCTTTGTGCGTATCGCATTTTTATCATTTGTCAATATTTGTGCAGCTGTCGGTGATGCGTATATCCTCCATGGAATATTCGCCGCCGCCCGAGACGGTATTGTCCTTGAGTGTTATAGTGTCACAGCCGTCAAAATATATTCCGCAGAACGCTTCCGCATCGCCGTTCCATTTGGCGATCTCAACACCCTCGTCAAAGGGCTTTTCCTTGAGAAAACCGTCAACGCGGTTGTTTGTAAAGCTTATGCGCGAGGCGTTTTTTGCAAAGAGTGCGCCAACGCGGATGTTTTTAAATTCATTGTCTTGAATGTCAATATCGTGGATCAAGCCCTTGGTGTCGCACTGCACCGTGATGATTCCGGGGCGATACTGCGCCTCAAATGCGGTAGCACAATCCTTGAACAGATTGTTTTTAACCGAAATGTGAGTGGGATATGGGCCCTCACTCCAAAATCCGCCGCGTACGAGAGAGACCGATGTTCCGCCTATTCTTTCGAATCTGCAGTTTTCAACCGTGGCATTAGGCCCTGTCGCAATAACTGCCATACAGTGCGCGTCATGGAAATATGAGTTGCGGATAACGAGCCCCGCGCTTGAATATCCCGAGCTTGTGACCTCGTCATACATCTGTGCGCTGATCGGCTTGTCGATTTTCACGCGATAGATATTGGGGGTATTGAAGGTACGGATAGAGCGGTCGATTTTTGCCTTTATCGCTTCATTGAGCGACTCATAGCTCTTGATCTTATCGGCATCGGTTATCTTTTCAACGGATACAGCCCTCACGGGTGTGATTTCGCCGTTGCATACAAAGACCATGTCGGTGTCGGTGTCAAGCCCCGCATTAAGAGGGAAGGTTACCTCGTATTCGTCGGGAGAATATATCTCCGTCACCACTCCGTTGAAGCAGTGGGCATTGAGAAGATCGTCCTCGGCATAGGAAAATTCACATTCCTCTATCAGCGCGCCTCTTTGAACGTTTTGCGAGTGGAATCCGTCTCTCGGAGCGCATACGAGTCTGTCTGTTCCGGGGCGTCTGATCATTCTAAGCCTGCGATAGGTGTTGCCTCCTATGCAGCTATGCTCGGAAAGCCCAAAAGCGCCGCTTGTATATATATCAACGTCCTCAAGCGTGACCTTCTCGGATGCCTCTATTGCAACGGCGTGATCTCCTCCTCTGCAGAACATAACCAGCTTGTCCCCGATCTTGTAATTTACCAAGGGAGTCAGCATGGTTGTGATCTGCCCTCTGTAATGGATCTGATATTTTCCATCCTCAAGATCGATGATCTCGCGCACAAATCCCCTTGTGTTTGAGCTTACAAGCTCAAGAGATGGATCGTTGCCATCGTAATAGAGGATGCGCGAGCCGATAAGCTTCTCTCTGTATTTCGAAAATAATTTTTTATAGTTATCGTCAACGGTGAAAATAGGCTCGCCGGCATCGTTAAATCCTGCAATCGTGCATTGCACAAAGCTCAGCTCGGTATAGTCGATCTTAACGCCCTTGAGAGTTACGTTTTTGCATCCTCTCAGCATTACAACAGTGCCGCGAGTCTCCTGTAAAAGCTCCACGCCCTCGCCTCCGAGAATATTGAGGTTTTCCGCGCCGTTTATCAAAAAGCGGGGAGCGGACGCGTCGCCAAAGCGATAATAGCCGGGTGCTATTATAAGCTCGCGGGCGCCGTTTTCCTGCGCCGATTGAAGAGCGGCAAGCAAATTGCGGGCATTTTCTCTCTGCGCTTGCTTTTCAGACTCTGTGAAATTCATTATTTCGTTAGGATGAGGATACAACATATCAATTCACCTTTCAATATCATAAGTAAACAATTTATATTTGAATTTTAACACATATAAATATATTTGTCAATAGAATTAAAAAAAATCAGCCCTCCTTGCAGAGGGCTGAGATTTTTGGATATTACTTTTTGAACAAAGGACCGTAAGTCGCGCAAGCTCTGTAATCCTGTCCTTCCTTATCCATGCCAAATGCGTTCCAAGCTGCGGGACGGAAGATGTCCTCGGTGGGAACGTTGTGCATGCAAACAGGGATGCGGAGCATCGAGCAGAGAGTGATAAGGTCTGCACCGATGTGACCGTAGGAGATAGCACCGTGGTTAGCGCCCCAGTTGTTCATAACCTCGTAAGCGGTCTTGAAGGGTGAGCCCTCCTTGCCGTCACAGCGAGGAGCAAACCAAGTGCAGGGCCATGTGGGGTCTGTTCTCATCATAAGAGTCTTTGTTACGTCGTCGGGAAGCTGAACTGTCCAACCCTCAGCGATCTGAAGCACCGGACCGAGTCCCTTAACGAGGTTAAGACGGATCATGGTAGCGGGCATCTCGGCTCTTGTTGTAAAGGAGGAGGAGAATCCGCCGCCTCTGAAATAACCGTTATCTGCTGCGGGCCATGTGGTAGCCGCGCTCATAACCTCGATGTCCTCCTCGGTAACCTCCCACCACTTCTTCATAACGGCATTGCCGTTCTCGTCACGGCACTCGCCGCAAGCGTCAAGAGCGGTAGCACCGGAGTTGATAAGGTGGATAAATCCGCCGTTCTCAAGCGCCTTACCTGTAACCTCGTATCCGGAAGCTCTCTTGCAAGCCTCGGGAGACCAGTATGTACGAACGTCAGAGAACATCTGAGCACGGTTTGTAAGCAGCTTCATAAAGAGCATTCCGATACCGTTGAGAACGTCGTTCTCGGTAGCGAGAATATAGGGCTCACGAGCGCCGTTGTGGTCGAATGAAGAGTTAAGGAGCGCCTCAGGGAAGTCACAGTTGGGATAGAAGTCTGTCCACTGTCTCTGACCCTGGAAGCCTGCCGCGATAGCGTTGTGGCCAACCATCTCCTCCTCACAGCCTACGGGAAGATTCTTGTTTCCGTTCATAAGATCCTTGATGATGCAGTACATCTTTGCAAGGAAATCCCACTGCTCAGCCTTCTTCTCGTCAGAGGTCTTAACGAATTCGGGGTTCTTGTCCCAGCCCTCCTTGCAATGGTCAACCATCCAAGCCTTGAGCTTAGCAACCTCAGCCGCATCGTAAATGCCCTCGCTCATTCGACGGATGATCTCAACCTCGTCAACAGACTCAACTCTCATTCCGAGGTAGTCCTCGATAAAGTTAGGATCGATGATAGAGCCGCCGATACCCATGCAGATAGATCCGATCTGGAGATAGGACTTTCCTCTCATGGTAGCAACCGCAACTGCGGCACGAGCGAAGCGAAGGATCTTAGCCTGAACGTCTGCGGGAACGTCTGTAACCTCGTCAAGGTTCTGAACGTCGTGACCGTAAATGCCGAATGCGGGAAGTCCCTTCTGTGCGTGTGTAGCGAGAACAGAAGCCAAGTAAACCGCGCCGGGACGCTCTGTTCCGTTGAAGCCCCAAACTGCCTTGATAGTGTTGGGATCCATATCCATAGTCTCCGCGCCGTAGCACCAGCAGGGAGTAACCGTGATGGTGATATCAACGCCCTCGTGCTTGAACTTGTCCGCGCAAGCGGCAGCCTCTGCAACGCGTCCGATGGTTGTGTCAGCGATAACTACCTTTACGGGATCGCCGTTTGAATACTGTACGTTTTCGCTAATGAGCTTTGCAGCCGCCTTAGCCATAGCCATGGTCTGATCTTCAAGGGATTCTCTGACCTTAAGAGGGCCTCTTCTTCCGTCAATAGTAGGTCTGATACCGATAACGGGATAAGAGCCGATAAGTCTGTTTTCTGCCATAAAAACCTCCGTAATATAAATAAAAATTATTTTTAAAAATGCGGTATTTTTAATCATACCTACTTGAATTATAGTATATTTTGTGGTAAAATACTTGTATAAAACCGTTGAAAACTTAAACGATAGTTACTTTTACGCAAAAAACACACTATACAAGGGTATAAATATGAAATACAGAGAGTACAGGGAGATAAAGCTTCACGGATCAAGCGAATTTCCGTTTGAGCATTACCTTGTTGATGAAAATCATCCTCATTATGTAATGCCGCTTCATTGGCATACGAACTTTGAGGTTATACACGTTATCTCGGGCAAGCTGATGCTCTTTCTTGACAACGTTGAGTATAAGCTTGGCAGTGGGGACGTTGCGTTTGTCGGTTGCGGAGCCATGCATCGCGCCGAGCCCGAAAATTGCGTCTATGAGTGCGCGGTATTTGATCTCAGCATCATTTCGGGATATAACGCAACAAGGATATTTGAATATATCGGTCCGATAATATCGCAGAACGTCGAGACCGATGCTATCTGCGCCTCCGCGAACAAGCACGTCATGCGCCTTTTTGAGGTGGCAACACGCGAGGACGAGTTTTACGAGCTTGAGATAGCATCAGTTATATCTGGCATTTTCTGCGAATTGTATAGGGCGGGAGCGGTACGAAACGTAACGTCGGGATCTAAAAAAATATCCCACCGCAGGGACGTAATGGCCCAGCTTATCGATGAAATAGAAAAAAATTATGCTCAAAGGATAACGCTTGCCGAGCTTGCCTCGCACGCGCAGATAAACGAGAAATATCTTTGCCGCTTTTTCAAGGAATTTACAGGCTTTACGCCGATAGATTACATCAACCGTCTCCGTGTAGACAAGGCGTGCTATCAGCTCGCCGTAAACAAAATGAACGTTACCGAGGCGGCGTACGAATGCGGATTTAACGAGCTCAGCTATTTTTCAAAGTGCTTCAGAAAGTATATGGGAATGTCTCCCGGAGCATACCGCACCAAATATCTAAAGATAAACACCAAGGAGGATTAAAATAATGTCAGTTATACTGATCGGAATGCCGTCCTGCGGCAAAAGCACGCTTGGAGTTCTTTTGGCAAGAGAGCTTG
This sequence comes from Eubacteriales bacterium, assembly GCA_045638385.1. Taxonomy (GTDB): domain Bacteria; phylum Bacillota; class Clostridia; order Oscillospirales; family CAG-272; genus SVTX01. The sequence continues at coordinate 24,274 of JAZUBI010000063.1, read as the reverse complement.
GGTATCATTTTATAGATTCGGATATTCTCATCCAGGAGCACGAGGGCAAGCTTCTGCATGAAATAATTTCCGAGAGGGGAATTGACGGCTTTATGGAGGTTGAGGACAGAGTCAACTGTACAATAAGCGAAGAAAAGGCGATCATAGCCACGGGCGGAAGCGTTGTCTACTGCGAAAAGGCGATGGAGCATCTTGGACGCCTTGGCAAGATAGTATATCTCAGAATACCGTTTGAGGAAATGAAAAAAAGGCTTGGCGATTACTCACATAGAGGAGTGATAATGAGACACGGAAACGCACTTGAGGATATGTACGCAGAGCGCGCCGCGCTGTATGAAAAATATGCGGATATCACGGTTGACGTCTTCGGGCAGGAATTCTCGGAGTCGCTGAGAGTCCTCGCGGACGCAGTAAGAGAATAAAAAAGGTCAGAATGTGTATTTTTCTACACATTCTGACTTTTCTTTTATAAAAGCTCCATCGCGGAACGGATCGCGCCGTCCATGTTCGATTTTTCGGGGAATACCTTGTTAGGATCGCGGAGCTTATCAAATTCCTCAAAATATCTGTGACCGAACTCGTAAAGTCCCGCCGCGCTGAAATGGAGATTGTCGGGATTTCCCGTAAGTCCCTCTGCAGAAGCAAAGCCCGTCATCGCGTTGCTTGCAGCGATCTCCTTGAGCGCTGAATTTACGTGTATGTAATTTGTGCGCAAGGTCTCCTGCGAAGGATAGTTTTTAAGAAAATCTCCAAGACCTCCTACGATGAACGGAACGTCGTAGAGATCAAGATCACGGCGGAATGCCGCCATCATTTTTTCGAATCTCTCGCGGTATGTGGTGTATCCCCACTCGCTCACGTCGGATTCGCCCTGATGCCAAAGCACGCCTGCGATAGTAGAGGTTCTTGAAGCAAGTCTTGCCTGATATACAGCGTGGTCGTAGAGCAGTCCGCCTTCCTTCCACTGATCAAGCGACGTACCGCCGTCTGCGCAGGGAATAAGACCGACCTCAACGCCGTATTTTGCGGCGTATGCCTCTGCAAAGCTCTCTGCAAGGCTTGAGCCTGAGAAGGAGCGGTCGGGATTTACGGGACGAAACATCTTTTGCCAACGTCCGTTACGGAGAACATGTATATGCGTTGTATCGATCGAGGGAGCTTCTGTCAAAAATCCGCGCCCCGCCATATTTGACTGACCGATCATCAAAAATGAATGCATTATCATTTTTTTATTCCTTTCGTATATGTAAATTAAGGCGCGCCGAAGCGCGCCTTGATTGATATCGCATTTACTGCGCTTCTGGGAGTGTGTTATCAGCTTGTGCTTCGGGAAGTGCGGGAGCCTTTAAGATAAGCTTAGGCTCAGCTTTTTCCGTGACGCACTCACGGGTAACGATGACCTCCTCAACGTCCTCGCGTGAGGGGATCTCGTACATGATCTTCGTCATAAATCCTTCGATGATCGAACGGAGTCCGCGCGCACCGGTCTTTCTCTCGGTTGCGAGAGCCGCAATGCTGTCAAGAGCATCGTCTGTAAAGGAAAGCTTTACGCCGTCAAGAGCAAAAAGCTTCATATACTGCTTAAGAACTGCGTTCTTAGGCTCGCGAAGAATACGAACGAGAGCCTCGTTATCAAGCTCGGTGAGCGAGACGATAACGGGGAGACGGCCAACAAGCTCGGGAATAAGACCGTATTTCACTATGTCGTGAGCTGTAACGTCGCCGTATATGCCCATGCTTGCTGTCTGCTCGGAGGCTTTTTCCTCCTTTGCGTCGGAAAATCCGATAAGGCGCTTGCCCTTTCTGTTTTCGATTATTTTATCGAGTCCGTCAAAAGCTCCGCCGCAGATGAAGAGTATATTTTCCGTATTGATGCGGATAAACTCCTGATTGGGGTGCTTGCGTCCGCCCTGAGGGGGAACGTTAGCAACCGTTCCTTCGAGGATCTTCAAAAGTGCCTGCTGTACGCCCTCACCCGAAACGTCACGGGTTATAGAGCGGTTTTCGCTTTTTCTGGAGATCTTGTCAACCTCGTCGATGTAAATTATACCTCTCTCTGCAAGCTCAACGTCAAAGTCCGCCGCCTGGATGAGTCTGAGAAGGATGTTTTCAACGTCCTCGCCGACGTAACCTGCCTCGGTAAGAGTCGTAGCGTCCGCGATCGCGAAGGGAACCTTCAAGGTCTTGGCAAGAGTCTGTGCAAGATAGGTCTTTCCTACGCCGGTGGGGCCCAAAAGAAGCACGTTGCTCTTTTGAATATCGACACCGTCGTCGGCAAGTGTCTCCTTGCTTTTGCCGCGACCCTTTTTGTTGTCGCTTTTGGAGAGGATTCTCTTATAGTGGTTATATACCGCTACCGACAGGGCGATCTTTGCTTCATCCTGACCGATGACGTGGTCGTCAAGGGTTTCTTTGATCTGCATCGGCTTTGGGAGATTCTCAAAGGTGAGCGAGGTTGACTGCTCAGCTCTTACCTCGGCCTCGGTCTCCTCTATAAGCTCGGCGCATGATTCAACGCAGAAATCGCAGATATAAACGCCCGTGGGAGAGGGAATAAGGAAATTTACCTGATTTTCATTTCGTCCGCAGAAGGAACAATAACGCAGATTGGGATTATGCGTTTTTCCACTGTTAGATGCCATTATAAAATACCTTTCGTGAGGATTACTCGTGCTTAGTAATGATTCTGTCTATGATACCGTACTCAAGAGCCTGCTCTGCAGTCATAAAGTTATCTCTGTCGGTATCCTTTTCGATCTGCTCGATCGGCTTTCCGGTTTTCTCGGAGAGGATCTTGTTGAGCATATCGCGAGTGCGGAGAATGAGCTCTGCACGAATCTTTATATCGCTTGCCTGGCCCTGCGCGCCGCCCAAGGGCTGGTGGATCATTATCTCGCTGTGAGGAAGAGCGATTCTCTTACCCTTTGTTCCTGCCGCGAGAAGGAAAGCACCCATGCTTGCGGCCATACCGATACAGATAGTGGACACGTCGCACTTGATGTACTGCATGGTGTCATAGATAGCCATACCTGCAGTTACGCTTCCGCCGGGGGAGTTGATATAGAAGGAAATGTCCTTTGTAGGATCCTGCGCCTCAAGGAAGAGCATCTGCGCAACTACGAGAGAGGCGGTGGCATCATTAACCTCATCAGAGAGGAATATGATACGGTCGTTAAGAAGTCTTGAGAAAATATCGTAGGAACGCTCGCCGCGTCCGGTCTGCTCGACAACCATAGGTACGAGCGCATTGCGGATGATGGAATTATCCATAATTGTGACCTCGCTTTCTTATAATGGAAAGTTGGCGCCGTGAAACAGAATATTGTCCACGGCGCTATCCTTATGTTTGATTTTTAAAAATTATTCCTCGGTCTTAGCCTCTTCAGCAGGAGCTTCCTCTGCGGGAGCCTCCTCAGCTACGGGCTCAGCAACCTTCTTCTTTCTGGGCTTAGCCGCTGCCTTCTTGGGAGCAGTTGCATTGTCCTTAACAAGCTGCATAGCCTTTCTGACAGTAACGTCAGCCTTAACCATAGCCTCGTCAACCATTTCCTTTACCTTGTCAGCCTCAAGCTTGTAGGTCTCTGCGATGAGATCGTACTCTGCAGCAAGCTCCTCCTCGGTAACCTCAATAGCCTCAGCAGCAGCAACAGCCTCGAGAGCGAGTCTTGCCTTAACCTGCTTTTCAGCCTGGGGTCTCATCTGCTCGCGGAGAGTCTCAAGGGTGAGTCCGGTGTACTGGAAGTATGTCTTAAGATCGAGACCGCTCTGGCGGAGTCTGTTGTCGTAGTCACGAACGAAGTTCTCGGTTTCAGCCTCGAACATAGCCTCGGGGATCTCAGCCTCGAGCTTTTCGATGAGAGCATCGATGATCTTCTCCTCGAACTCTGCATCAGCCTTTGCTTCGTGTCTCTTTTCGATTTTTGCCTTAAGGTCTGCCTTATATTCATCAAGAGTATCGAATTCGGATACGTCCTTAGCAAAATCGTCGTCAAGTGCGGGAAGCTCTACCTTAGTAATAGCGTTTACGCGGCACTTGAAGCAAGCCATCTTGCCGGCAAGCTCCTCTGCGTGATAGTCAGCAGGGAAAGGAACGTTTACATCGAACTCGTCTCCGATCTTGTGACCTGCAACCTGCTCCTCGAAGCCGGGGATGAAGGAGCCGGAGCCGAGCTTGAGAGAATAGTTCTCGCCCTTACCGCCCTCAAATGCAGTACCGTCGATGAAGCCCTCGAAGTTGATCTTTGCAACGTCGCCCATTTCAGCGGCGGTGTCGTCCTCAACCTCGATCTCGCGGGAGTTTCTCTCGCGAACGGTCTTTATTTCGTTTTCAATCTCCTCGTCGGTAACCTTCTCTACGTTCTTAGCAACAGCGAGTCCCTTGTAGCCTTCGATCTTGCACTCGGGCTTAACGGGAACGATCGCAGAAAGAACGAGACCGTTATCGTCGATAGAAACGATGTCAATTTCGGGCTGACCAACAGCCTCAATGCCTGCTTCCTTAAGGGCTGCGGTGTAGTTTTCGGGAATGAGGTCGTTTATAGCATCCTCATAGAAAACTCCCTTGCCGTACATTTTCTCGACAATAGCCTTAGGAGCTTTTCCGGCTCTGAAGCCGGGAACGTTGATCTTCTTTACCATTTTGCGGTATACCTTATCGCAAGCTGCATCGAAGACTGCCTTTTCAACCGAGAACTCAAGCTTAAACGTGCTCTTCTCGGCCTTTTCGCATTTTACAAGTGTCATTTTAAAATTCCTCCGGATAATTTATCCAAATATTATTTACTGTTTATTGCTTTCCAAAGCTCAAAAATGGAATTTTGGAAATAAATGCATCACTAATATATTTTATATGTTTTTGCTCGATTTGTCAATAGTTTTTCGAATTTTTGTTATATTTTTAAAGGATAAAAATTCAAAAAATCAGATGAAGTGAGCGTAAAGGTGATATTTTTATGCTCAAAGCTTCTGGGAATTGAGTAAGCGGCGTGTATGTGCCCGAAAAATACCTGTTTTACACCGTATTGCGAGAGTGTATCAACTATCTCTGTCATACAGAAATCCGACCACACGGGAGGGAAGTGCAAAAACACCTGAATGGGCAGATCGCGTTGATTTTGCTCAAGCTCGATCTTTTTAAGCGACATAGCCGCATCAAGGCTCAGCTTAAGCCGTCCGAGCTCGCGGTTTACTATTTTTTGATAATCTACCTCACCGACTGTGACCTGCTTTGATTCGTCGGGGAACCATCCGCGCGTGCCGCATATGATCCTGTCCTCAACGACGTAAGCGTTGTTGTAGAGGATGCCGAGAGTAGAAAATCCGTTCTGCTCAAAGAACTTGTACATCTTTGAGGCGGTTGCCCACCAGAAATCGTGATTTCCCTTGCCGAGGAGCTTTTTGCCCTTAAGGGAATTTAGGAAAGAGAGATCGCTCTGCGATTCCTCAAGACGGGTCGCCCAGGAAATATCTCCGGGTATTACCACAGTGTCGTCATCCTCTACTATTGCGTTCCAATTTCGCTCAATTTTGGTCATATAATCCTGCCAGCGGTCGCCAAAAACCTCCATCGACTTGTTTTTCTGCAGGTCGGTGGAGAGATGAAGATCCGAAAGCACGAAAATTGCCATATCTTACCTCTTTAAAAAACGTAATAATCTGTTATGCGCGGGGCATAATATAACTGTCGGCATAAGCCGAGGAATCTGCGAAGAAAATCTCTTTTATGTTATTTTGGCATTGAGAGATGCTTCAAATTTCGAAAGGATGGACATCCAAATGAGCGATTGTACAACTAAGAGATGCGGCGACAAGCACATCAAGGGAATCAACTGTTCGGTTAAAAACTGCGCATATCACGACGGCGAGTGCTACTGCACTGCAGGACAGATCAACGTAGGTCCCACAAGCGCGACCTCGTCAAGCGAGACGATATGTGCAACCTTTAAGCCCGAGAACAGATAATTAAAGGCTTGTCGTTAAAAAAGAAATATTCTTTCCCTCGCATATGCGGGGGTTTTCTTATTTGCTGATATAATTCTTTACCGCGTCAAGCATCTCCTCGGGCTTTACTGTGTCGGTAAAGCGTACCGTGCGTGATGCAATGCCCTTGAGCGGGTAAGGAATATCGGTGTCGGTTGCCTTTACGAGCATATCGAGCGCGTCAAGGTCGTCGAGAGGTCTGTCAAATCCCAATGATGCGTAAACGTCAACTGCGAACTTGTAGGGGCTTGCGGTAGAAGCGACTACCATAGGTGTGTTGTCGCCCGATTCAGCAATATATTTTTCAGCGGAGCAAAGAGCGACAGCGGTGTGCGTGTCTGCAAGATAGCCTTGCTCGGAGAAGTATTTTTTGATAGTCTGTGCGGTCTCTGCCTCGTCAGCGAAATAGCCGCAGAAATTCTCATCTATCTTCGCCTTTACGTCGGCAGATACCTCGTATGCACCATCATTTGCGAGAGCGGACATGTACTTTGCAGTTTGCTCTTTTCCTGCGGTGAGCGCGAGAAGGCGCTCAAGATTCGAGGAGATGAGTATATCCATGGAAGGCGACATTGTGCAGTGGAATTCGCGGTTTCTGTCGTATCTTCCGCTTGCAAGGAAATCGGTAAGGATGTTGTTCTGATTGGATGCGCAGATGAGCTTTGCCAGGGGGAGACCCATAAGCTTTGCGAGGTAAGCCGCGAAAATGTTTCCGAAGTTACCCGTGGGAACACATACGTTTATCTTGTCGCCGAGCTTGATCTCGCCGCTTGCGCAAAGGTCGCAGTAAGCGGAGAAATAATAGGCGATCTGGGGAGCGAGTCTGCCCCAGTTTATCGAGTTAGCGCTCGAGAAGAAGTAGCCCTTTTCATCGAGATAAGCGACGGCATCCTTGTCGGAGAATATCCTTTTAACGCCGGTCTGAGCATCGTCGAAGTTACCGTAAATAGCCGTAACGTTGACGTTATCACCGGTCTGTGTTGCCATTTGCATCTTCTGCACGCGGCTTACTCCGTCTACGGGATAGAATACCATTATCTTGATCTTGTCAACGTCCTTGTAGCCCTCAAGTGCGGCCTTTCCGGTGTCTCCGGAGGTTGCAACCAATATAAGAGCGGTACGCTCCTCGCCCGTTTTTACAAGCGCGCGGGAGAGAAGACGGGGCATTATCTGAAGCGCCATGTCCTTAAACGCGGCTGTCGGGCCGTGCCAAAGCTCAAGCGAATAAATACCGTCACGCGCCTTAACAACGGGAGCAGCTCCGCCGGGGAAGGAAGTCTCGCTGTAAGCCTCGCGGCAATCGGAAAGAAGCTCGTCGTATGTATAATCTGTCAGATATTTTGAAAGAATGACAGCGGCTCTTTCGGGATAGGAAAGGGAAGAGAGCGCCTTTATTTCGTCAATTGTAACGGTAGGTATCTCATCGGGGATGAAAAGACCTCCGTCAAGTGCAAGTCCCTGCTTGATGATCTGAGCGGACGTGAGCGATTCGCCGCTTTTTCCGCGTGTGCTTTGGTAGTTCATGGTTTTTTCCTCGTTTATCAAAGATTTCTTTTTAAAAATTCGTAGTAGTTTTTGTAGAATATTTTTTCCACCGTATCCTCGGAATATCCGTGCTGAATACATATATCCGCGATCTTGTAAAGATCCTGCAATCCGCCAAATCCGTCGGGGAGATCTGTTCCGTCAAGATCGCATCCGAGACCGAGCACGTTCTCTGCGCCAAGCGACATATAGGAGTCGATGTGGGCAAATACGTCCTCTATGGTACAGGGCTTTCCGTCGGTCATGTCGCGAAGGTGGGGAGGGCATAGCGAGATGCCTACTATACCGCCAAGCGAGATGATCGCATCAAGATGCTTTTTGCGGAGATTGCGGGTGTGTGGGAAAAGGGAATATGAATTGGAATGCGATGCGATAAAGGGCTTGCTTGCGGCAAGGGCAAGCTCCGAGACCTCGTCGGTGACCTGCTCGTTTGAGTGAGAAACGTCGGGCAAAATGCCGTATTCAAAGCATTTTGAAACGACGTCGCGACCAAACTCCGTAAGACCGCCCTCCTTGTCGTGGGATGCTCCTATGCAGGTTTTGCCTCCCCACATGAGCGTAAGATATTTCACTCCGCGCTCGCGCAGAATATCCAATCTTTCGATCCTTCCGCCAAGTATCCTCGCATCCTCAACTGCTAAAAATGCGGCGCGCCTTCCTGCGCTCCAAGCGCTTTCCATTTCGGAAAAGCTGTTTACAAATGCAATGACCTCGCTGTTTTTTTCAATCTCGGACTTGAGATTGTCGCTTGCAAGCAAAAATTCCTCAAAGCATTCGTCATCGGATTTTCTTCTGTTAGCCCAGATCGCAAAAAACTGTGCGTAGCTTGCAAGGTATCCTGATTTTTCAAGGTCAATGTGGCAGTCGTTTTTATATAAGGACTGTTTTTTTGTGTATATATCCAATGCGGTGTCGCAATGGGTGTCGATAAGAGATAGTTTCATATCAGTGCAGCTTTCTGCCTCTTGCATCAAAGGCGTTGCGAATGTGATTGATCTTTATCGGTTTTGTGTTTATCTGAGCATCCTTTTGCTCAAGAAGATAGACCTCTATTACGTCAATGCGAGGCTGCTTTCCGTTAAGATAATGTGTGGAAATATAGCTTCTTGCCGCCGTGACGGTGTTTTTTCTTTTTGTCGCATCGACAGCGCGTGCAGGGATCCCAAAGGCATTTGATTCGGGGTAAAGGCAGGTGCGCGTTTTCACCTCTACAAATACGAAGAAATCCTCGTCTTGTGCTATGATGTCTATCTCGTTTTTGCCTCTGTGTACGTTTCGGTCAACTATGGTATATCCCTCGGAGATAAGATGATCAGCCGCGAGATCCTCGCCAAGCCTTCCTATTAACTGTTTTTCTGTTGAGGGCATATTACTTTTCCTCGTCGAGAAATCTTACAAATTTCGTTCTGTGTATGGGAGAGGGGCCGTACTTGCGCAAAGCGTCCATATGATCCTTTGTGCCGTATCCCTTATGCTTTGCGATTCCGTATTCGGGGTAGTCACGATCAAGCTCAAGGCAGATCCTGTCCCTTGCGACCTTTGCAAGCACACTTGCCGCGGCGATACTCATGCTTGTGGCATCTCCCTTGACGATAGCGGCGGCGGGGATCTGAAAGTCGCGCGCAATGTTGCCGTCAATTAAAGCGAAGCCTGCCTTTACAGAGAGCCCGTCGATGGCTCTGCGCATAGCCAGGAGATCAGCTTCAAGTATGTTAAGCTCGTTGATCTCCTCAACGCCGGCGGATGCAATGCAGTATGCGACCGCCTCGGATTTTATTATATCAAAAAGCTTTTCGCGCTTTTTTTCGGTGAGCTTTTTCGAGTCGTTAAGACCCTCTATGTAAAGTCCCTCGGGGAGTATACATGCGGCGGCAAATACGGGACCGCAAAGAGGTCCGCGTCCTGCCTCGTCAACACCGCAAACAAGTGAGTAGCCTTTTGCGTGAAGCTCGGCTTCAAGTGAATAATCGGGCATATAACACCTCAAAAATTAGATTCTGTCAAGAGTAATTCTGCCAAGCTTTGCGGCGCGAAGCTCGTCGATGAGCATATCTGCTGTTCTCTCGGTATTTATCTCGCCGCCCGAGATCAGAAAACCGCGTTTTTTGCCTATGAGACAGAAGAGCTCGTAGTCATCCATATCCGCGAGCGCCGCCTCGTCTCCGAGCTTGTATCTGGACGCGAGCATTTCGGGATAGAGCTTTTTCATTCTGTTGCAGTAGACCATAGCGAGAGATTCGATATCCATGATATCATCCTTTATAGCGCCCGTAAGCGCAAGGTTTTCTCCCACGGTCTTATCCTCAAATTTAGGCCAGAGGATACCGGGCATATCAAGAAGATCAACGCCAATTCCGGTTGAGACCCATTGCTTGTCGCGGGTAACGCCGGGGCGATTTTCCACCTTTGCCTTTTTAGAGCCCGAAAGCTTGTTGATAAGAGTCGACTTTCCAACGTTGGGGATTCCGAGCACCATAGCAAAAAGCCTGCGCCCCGTCATTCCCTTGCTTTCGTATTTTTCAAGCTTGTTTTTGAGAAGAAGCTTGATGGTCGGAAGTATTTTGTTAAGACCCTCGCCGGTCAGACAGTCCACGAGGATGCAAGCAGAGGATTCCGAGCTGTAATGCTCGACCCAGAGCTTATTCTGCGCGGGGTCTGCGAGAGAAGCCTTATTAAGTATTATAAGCGAGGGCTTTCCCTCGGTGAGCCTTACGATTTCGGGATTTCGCGAGGAGATGGGAATACGCGCATCGAGAATCTCAATAACTATGTCCACGTTTTTGAGATTTTCGGAGATCATTCTCCGCGTTTTCGCCATATGCCCCGGGAACCATTGTATATTTTCAGAGGGCATGATTGCCTCCTTTCCGCATTGAGCTTTAATTTAGTGATGTGAATGGAGAGAGTCGAAGTATAGCCTTTCCAAGTATGCAGTCAACGTCTACGAATCCGACTCTTTCGGTTCTTGAATCCGAAGAGCCGTTTCTGTTGTCGCCAAGCACGAAAACGCATCCCTCGGGTACAGTTGCGCGGAAATAAGTGGTGACACCCTCTTTTACGATGTACTCCTTGTTGAAGTCGAGGCGTTGCAGATATTTGCCGCCCGAAAGATAAGCGTGCTCATCGTTATAAACCACTCCGTCGACCTTGATCACTCCGCTTGTGAAATTGATCTCCACGCTTTGTCCCTCTGTGGCGATAACTCGCTTGACAAGAGGCTCGCTGTAATAGTCGTTTGAAAGATGGAATACTATAATGTCGCCTTGCTTCGGCGTATAGAAAAGATTGCTTGAAATGATCATTTCGTTGTTGCTAAGGGTGTTATTCATAGAATCTCCGTCAACTCTGCAAAGTCTTATGCAAAAGGTGAATATCAAAAGAACCGAAATAACAGCAATAGCAAATATCTCAACATAGTCATATAGGGAAGAGGCGATAGAGAATCCCTTGGGAGTCGCGGGCTTTTCGCCGTCCTCGGTCGGAGCATTGACTGCCTCGTCATTTGCAGGAGCGATCTCTTGGCTGTCCGCTGTGTCGCTTAATTCTTCGGGAGCGGTCTCTTCGATCACTGCCTCGTCAGAGGAATCATCCTTGGGATTTTCATCATTTATCAGATTGTCGAGATTTTGGTTGTTATCCATATAACCTCCTTCTCGGAGAATATCCGAGGAGTTTAATTTTGAGTAAGTATGTCCATAAGCTCGTGTCCGCGGGGGAGGTAAAGTCCGGTAGCGGCGGCACTTGCTTCGGAGAAGCTGTCAACACCCGATTTCTCGTCCTTTGAAGAGTAGATCATGAAGGGAACGGGATCGATGGTGTGCGTACGCAAGCGTACAGGTGTGGGATGATCGGGAAGGATCATTATTTTAAAGTCCTCGCCGGATTTTTTGAGATACTCATAGACCGGCAAAAGTATCTTTTCGTCGATAAGCTCGATAGAGAGAACCTTGTTTTCGGTTTCAGCTCTGTGACCGCACTCGTCGGGACCTTCAACGTGAATGTATACGTACTCCGCGCCCTTTTCAAAAGCATCAATCGCGGCATCAGCCTTGCCCTTATAATTGGTGTGTACGTTTCCTGTTGCGCCCTCAACGTCGATCGAGGTCATTCCCGCGCAAAGTCCGATTCCCTTGATAAGGTCGACAGCGGAGATGACCGTTGCATCAAGTCCCCACTTATCCTTAAAGGAGGGGAGTGCGGGCTTTTTGCCGGGGCTCCAGAGCCAGATAGAGTTTGCGGGGCGGAGTCCGCGCGCACGTCTGCTTTCATTTACGGGATGGCGGTTAAGAATATCCCAGCTTGCGCGCATAAGGTCGTAAAAGACCTTTCCGTCCTCTCCGTGCGGGAGATGCTCCTTTATGGGCTGACCGAGTATGTCGTGCGGACGCATAAAATTGTATGTATCACAGCCGCCGCGCCACAAAATGCAGTGACGGTAGCTTACGCCGGTGTAAAAACGTCTTATCTCATTTCCGAGAGCGGCATCAAGAGCCTTGATCAGCTCATCAGCCTCAGCTGTGGTTATCTCATCCGCGCTGTGGTCGAGCATGATCTTTTCGTCGTAGTCACCCTCGTCTGAAAGAGTTACGATATTGCAACGGTATGCAACCTCGTCGTCTCGCATAGCAAGACCCATGCTGACCGCCTCAAGGGGTGAGCGACCCTTGGAATAGACCTTGGGATCAAATGAGAGGATCGCCATATTTGCGGTGTCGCTTTCGGGTACCATTCCTTCGGGTACGTTTGAAACAGTGCCCACAAGAGAGCGAGCGGCAAGCTGATCCATAGTCGGTTTCTTTGCGGCCTCCATAGGAGTTTTATCTCCAAGAGCCTTTATTTTTTCGTCTGCCATTCCGTCGGGAATGAGAACAAGATATTTCATTTTTCGCATGACCTTTCAAAAAATAATTATACATTATAATTATAACACATATTCACGCAATAAACAATAGCTTTTGGCTTTTTTTGCGTTATTTTCATATATTTATAAAAAAAAGACCGCAAAAGTAAAATAATTCAACAATTTGACGATATTTTATTGCGTTTAGGGCAAAATCGTGATATAATAAAGGAAATATGATACCCAAGAGAGGATAACATGGAAGAAAAGATAGAAATAAACGAGCAGGAAGAGGCGGGAAAGAAAACTCAAAGGAAAAAGATGAGCCCGAAGAAAAAGGTAAAAATAATCATAGCGGCCATGATAGGTGCGCTGGTGTTGTTTGCACTTCTTATTTGGCTTATAGATTCAATTCTGGCAAAGAAAAACGAATACGTCGCGCCCCCTCCGGTAGACAGCTCAGAGCTTTACGAAACCAAGGAAGAGGGGTTTGACATAATGGAATATGAGGAGTATCTGCAGCTTAACAGAACGATCTTCAGATTCGATCCTCAGATAGGCGTTAAGGAAAGCGTAGACGATGACAGCTGTCACCTTTACGGAAAGCCATTTGAGATCATGTATCATTTGATCAAGGCAATAAACGCAGGAGATAACGTTGCATATAATTCCTATATGGGAAATTCGGCTCTCTGTAAGGGAGCATTTACCCAACAGCAGATCTATGATATTACAATAAAGACATACAGCACCGAAAGGGTAAACGGTGATAGCGGCTCTTACGATCAGGTCATTTTCGAGGTAACATACAAAATACACGAAAATAACGGCACGTTCAGAAATAATATCGTTCCCGACGTCTCCCGTCCCGAGTACTATTACGTTAATAACAAATCCGGCGAATTCAAGGTAATGGACATAAGAGACCGTGGCTATTAAGCCCAAACCTTGTCAGATCCGAGTGAAATTATTATTTTTTGTGCAATATATACTATTTTTCAGCCTCAAATTCGTGTAAAATTTCACGCGAATAGTCTTGACAGTCATATGACCGTGTGATATAATTATGGTAAGGTGAGACGGCGTAAAGCCTATACTCATCAATATCTTAACGAAAGGAGAAGATGGAATGGAAGAATATGTAATGGCTATTGTGTGGGCGGCAGCTTTTGCCGTGTCCATCTGGGTAGAGGCAGAAACCGCGGAGATGATCTCCATATGGTTCATGCCCGGCGCGGTTGCGGCGCTTGTCCTTTCGCTGTTTGACGTAGCAATATGGATACAGTGCGTTACATTCCTGGCTCTTTCCGCAGTTTTGCTTGTTGTGGCGAGATTGCTTTTGAAAAAGTACGTCATTAAAAAGGTAGGCTCGGAAAAGACAGATACCGATCTGCTAATTGGCAGACAGGTAAAGGTTGAAGAGGACATTGATAACTCCGAGGAAAAGGGAGCGGTCAGAGTCAACGGTCAGATCTGGAGCGCGAGAATGGAAAACGATCTTGAAAGCGCCAAGGTGGGCGAGTTCGTCACCGTTCAGAGCATCTCCGGAGTAAAGCTTATTTGCCGAAAGAATTAACATTTTATATACCAGAAAGGAAACAAAATTATGACACCAGGAATTGCAGTGCTTATCGCTGTTGGCGTAGTAGCACTTATTACAATCATTTCGAACATTCACGTCGTTCCGCAGGCTAAGGCATACGTCATTGAGCGTCTCGGCGCATACCATAAGACGTGGGGAACAGGTCTTCATTTCAAGATCCCCTTCATTGACAGAATTGCAAAGAAGATCAACAAAATGGAGCAGGTTGCAGACTTTCCGCCCCAGCCCGTTATCACAAAGGATAACGTAAGAATGCAGATAGATACCGTTGTTTTCTATCAGATAACCGATCCCAAGCTCTATTCCTACGGTCACGCAACTCCTATGACCGCTATTGAAAACCTTACCTCAACAACGCTCCGTAATATAATTGGTGATATGGAGCTTGACGAAACGCTCACCTCGCGTGACGTCATCAACGCAAAGATGCGCACGATACTCGATGAGGCAACCGACCCTTGGGGAATCAAGGTAAGCCGCGTCGAGCTTAAGAATATCATCCCCCCGAAGGAAATTCAGGATGCGATGGAAAAGCAGATGAAGGCAGAGCGTGAGCGCCGTGAATCTATCCTTCGCGCAGAGGGTGAAAAGAACTCCGCCATCCTTGTTGCAGAGGGTAGAAAGCAGTCGCAGATACTTGATGCAGAGGCAGAAAAGCAGTCTCAGATCCTTCGCGCAGAGGCAGAAAAGCAGTCTCAGGTTTTGAGAGCCGAGGGTGAGGCAGAGGCAATACTTGCTGTCCAGAAGGCAACCGCAGACGGTATCAGAATGATAAACGAGGCTAATCCCGGAGAGGGAATGATAGCTATCAAGAGCCTTGAGGCGCTTGAAAAGGTTGCAGACGGAAAGGCTACAAAGATCATTATCCCCTCTGAGATACAGAACATTGCAGGTCTCGTTGCATCCATAAAGGGTGTTGCAGAGGACGACAAGAAGGCGTAAAGCATATGGATATAAAGATAACCGAATGTCCCTATTGCTTTGGCAATGAGTTCGTTGAGGGAAAGCAGGACTCCAGCCACGCAGACATGGAAAGCACAGAGAACGTGTGGTATAGCGGAGTGATATATCACCTTGTATGCCTCAATTGCGGAAGCATAGTCAGAAGCTACGTCACAAATCCCGAAAAGATGCTCAAAAAGAAGGACAGAAAAGATAATTAACAAAAAAGCATTGCACCATTGAAGTGAACTATTTGGGGTTCACTTCACATTGCAATGCTTTTTTAATATTTCCGTCGCCGTCTGTGATTTCCGCGCACACGGCGCTTTTCTTTTATTATCACGATCGGCATAACGATTACAATAAAGATCAACGTTAAAATAAAGGCTCTGCTCTTTGTGTATCCGCCTATCGCGCCGATAGCCTTCATTATGACATTGGCTTCGCAGTCCTCTGTAAGTATAATGTCGCATTTGCCAACGAGCTCACCGTTGCAATAAACGTTTGCGGTGCCGATCCTCTCGCCTGCCTTGATCGGTGCGATGAGCCTTTCTGAAACATACTCAACTTTGTAGTTTAAGCTGGGGTTTGAGCCATCGGGTATGTAGACCGAAAAATCCTGCGCCGCGGCATATTCCGCTTTTTTTGTGCCAAGCGCGGTCATGCCTATTTCAGCCTCACCAAGGATCTGTCCCTTTTTGAATATCTGATAGTCGTTAAAGGTGTCACACGCCCAATCTACAAGAGTGTTTACGGTGTTATATGCGCAAATTTCTCCTGTTTCGGCGTTCTCGCCGCCTCCGAGCACGATACAGATGTAATCGGTACTCTCGTCGGTTGCAAGAGTTACGATGCTCCAGCCTCCCGCTTCGCCCGATATACCCGCGTTCATTCCTTTGCACGCCGAATTATAGTAGGCTTGCGTACTGCGCGAGGAGATCAGATAATTTCTGTTATACACGGTCCTCGCTGCGCTCATATTGGTCGCGCCAATATCGTGATGCTTGGCAGAGGAGATCTCCATGTAAAGCTGATTTTCGGATGCGGCAAGCGCTATCTGAAGCGTATCCGCAAGCGTTGTTACCATCGCATCGTTGTCGGGATAGCCTATTGGGTTTTTGTAGTTTGTTGAGGCAGCACCGAGAGCCTTTGCCTTTTGGTTCATTCGCTCGACAAATCCGTCTGCGCTGCCGCCGCAAACACTCGCGAGAACGTAAGCCGCGTCGTTGTATGATCCGCAGATCGCGCCGTATAAAAGATCAATGATCTTTATCTGTTCGCCGGCCTGCAATCTCATCGAATATCCGCCGCTTCCGCTAAGCATCGATTCGGTTACTGTCACGACCTCGTCAAGCCTTGATGAAAGCTCCTCGCAGGCGATGAGTCCCATCATCACCTTTGCGCTTGTAGAAGTATTGAGAACAGCTGTCTCGTTCTTTGAGACGAGCATTTTTTTGTGAGTCTTATCGAAAAGACAATATGCGCCTCCGTCGGTTATTTCGGGCGGTGTAGGCGTATTGTCTGCGCTCGCCGCAAAAATAAAAAGGGAGGGCGCTAAAATCATTATGAGAATTGCAAGGCAAAATAGCCTTACCAAATTTCTCTTTGCTCTCATTTGGCGTCCTCCTTGAAATTTTATTTGCCGTTTTTTTCGAAATATTTGATTGCGCTGTCTCGATCTGCCTCTATTGCGGCTGACAGCTCCTCAACAGATGAAAATTTCTTTTCCTCGCGCAGATACGCGCAAAATTCGACCGTTAGCATGCGTCCGTACAGCTCATCCGAAAAATCGATAATGTAGGTCTCGCAATTAAGTCTGTGATCGTCGTTTTGATCGATGCTCGGGCGCACGCCTACGTTTGTAACACCCATATATTGTTCGCCTCCGTCAAAGCTGCATAAGGTAGCGTAAACACCCCGTTTAAGGGGGACAAAGCCATCGGGAAAGGCTTGATTTGCGGTTGGGAATCCGAGCCTTCTGCCAAGCTTTTTTCCTTCTGTAACAACAGAGGAAAGCGATATTCTTCTGCCGAGCATTTTATTAGCCGCCTCGGGGTTTCCGAATTTCAGATGCTCGCGAATGGCGCTTGAGCTTACCGCTTGTCCGGAAATCTCTATTTTGGACACGGTAACGGTGTTTTCCTTCCCGAATATGCCCTCAAGAAGATCGGGGTCTCCAAGTCCCATGCGACCGAATCTGTGATTATATCCGCAAACGGTGGCTACACATCCGAGCTTGCCGATAAGAATATCCTTTACAAAATCGCAAGCCTCGGTATTACGAAGCTCGTCAAATCTTCCCACGGCAACGAAATCCGCGCCGCTTTCTATAAGACGTCGGACTCGCTCATCAACCGATGTCAAAGCGGTCTTCGGCAGACCGTGAATAATCGCGGCGGGGATCTCATCAAAGCACCACACGCCGACAAGATCTGCAGAGAGTCGCTGTTTCAGCTCACGCGCGCTGTCAAGCAGGGCTCGGTGAGCAATGTGAACGCCGTCAAACGTGCCGAGCGCTATCACAGCTCGCCCCTCGCCTATTGCATTTTTTTCAATGCCTTGCCGCAAAAAGAATTCAAGTGTCGGCATTTTACTGTTTGTCATTTTCGGTGTCCTTGCCGTAAATCGAGGAAAGATGCTCTATATAGGTTTTCACCATGTCCTCAATAAGCTCGTCACGATCAATGCGGTTAATTGCCGTTCTTGCGTTTTTATAGTTGGAAATATGAGTCGGATCATCCGATTCGATGTACCCAATAAGCTGGGATACGGGGTTGTATCCGCCCTCCGCGATCGTAAGACAAATTTCGTGTATTGCGGCACGGAGATCCTCCTGCGGCTCCACGTTAGTTATCGGAGCGGCAGTCTCGGGTACGTTTTTGCCTATAATTATTTTAAGTCCGTTGTTTTCAAGAATCATTGGTCTTTGCCTTTCATTTTGTTATTTCGTACGGTTGGGATCCTGCTCTGTCAATTCCTGTCTGTCAGCAAGGCGCATATATTCTCCAAGCTTTCCAAACACGATCATTACCGCGATGTAAAGCGCGGAGACCATAAAGAAGAAGGGAATGAAATCGACTCTGCTAAGCGAATCCATAAGTGTGTTTGAATTGAGATTGCGGCCGTATTTGATAAGTGCCGTTACAAATCTGACTCCGCCTGCGCAAAAGCCCTCAAAATTGAATAGGAACGCAAACAGGAAATGTACAACAGAGCCTAAAGCCGCAGTTATCGCCGTGCCGAGTATCGAAAATTTTGCGGCGCGGTAGCCCTCTCGGTAAGAGATGGCCGCAAGAATTGCGCTGACACCAACCGTGTATACAACGGCGCGTATAACCGTCAGAAGATGATATTCGGTTACGATAAAGAGGTTAAAAATCTTAACCGTCAGTATCTCGGCAAACATCGCCACGATGCAGGATATAAGCATAAAAAATGCGTTTATCAGCGCGGTGATCAAAAAATCAAGGTTAATCTTTTTCATTCATACCACCTTTGTCCTTATACCTTTTTGCAAATGAGCTTAACGCCGTTTATACTGAGGACAATAACAGTGTCACCTGCGGCGGCCTTTCCTTTTGCATCGGAGAGTCTTGCGCTCCATTCCTGACCGTTCACCTTAACAGTGCCTGTCTCCTCAAGATTGTTTATAGGCTCAATTACCTTGACACGTCTGCCTATGATAAGATCGGTATCTGTCTTTTTGTTGTATTTCGGCTTTGCAGAAGGCTTTTGGCTGTCGTTGAAAAGAGCCTCAAGCTTATCGTCGGCGTGTTTTTTTACAAGAGTTGCAAAATAGGCAACGACAATAATTTCAAGCGCGTTTATAAGTCTGTCGCGTCCGTTTTCAACCGTCTCGGTGTAGTCCGAGGTAACGTCAACAATAGCCTCGCGGATAGCACCGAGTGAGCACTCGTCGCATGTAACCAGCATGTCGAGTATTCTGCAAATGTAATCGTAGAGTATCGAATCGGAGACTATATCGTCGCTTCTGTCATCAACCCGTCCGTTTACGTATTGGATAATGAAAGCAATGCGGTCAAGCTGCATGCAGGAGCGGAGCATGTTGATGATAAGGATGTGCGCGACCTGATTTATGTTGTATTTTTTTAGCTTTGAATTTTCAACCCATCCGCGCTTTGTCCAGTTTTGGAGAGTTGTGCCGTCGATGCCCGAGATCTCGCGGATCTGTGTGAGCATAACACCGTCGGATATGAAGAAAATCTTAGAAAGAAATTCGAGTCCCGTAACACCGCCGTGATCCTTGCGGAGAAGCCTTGTGCCGGGGATAAATTCGTCTTGTATGTGTAAATTCATATCTGCCTCTTAATAAAAGTATATATACCTTATAATTATATAATACAGTCAAGTGATTGTCAAGTGCAATTTCAAAACTTAAATAATATTTTCAAAATCATAAACATATGATTGGAATATCTACAAAATGTTTGGAGATGATGCGCGTTTGAAGAAGATAAAGGTGGGTTTTGCGGCATTTGTAATGCTTGTAACTATGCTTTTGTCGGACAGAGCAGAGGTTTTGATCCTCTATGTGTTGTCTGCAACGCTTCACGAAACAGGGCATCTTTTGGCGGCAAGACGGCTTAAGATCGGCATAAAAGAGATAAGATTTGAATTTTCGGGTGTCAGAATATGCACCGAGGAAAAGCTCACGTCATATAAAAACGAGCTAATAATGGCGCTTTCCGGGCCGCTTGCAAGCTTTATAATCTTCGCGGTATCTGTCGTGTTTTTGTCATTTTGTAAGACCTCTGTTTCAGAAGCAACCACTCATATCGCAGGGTTTATAGACGGAGAAAACAGCGTGATCGGCGCTGTGGGATTTGTGGCTCTTTCCTCATTTTTGCAGGGATGCGTGAATCTTTTACCTGTAAAAAGCTTTGATGGCGGAAGGGTGGTTTATTGCGCTTTAGCGGTGATGCTTTCCGAGGACGTAGCTGAAAGAGTGATTGAGCTTTCGAGCATACTCTTTGCTTTTTCCTTGTGGACAGTAGCGCTTTATCTTATGCTCAAGGTCTCCGCAGGACTTGGAATTTTTGTGTTTTCGGCTTGCATTTTCCTGTCAACGATCAAAAGAAAGCCGATCGCTTAAAATAAAAAGGCACGCGACCTTAAGTGTCGCGTGCTTTTTTTATCATCCGAATTTCTTAACGTCTGTAAAGTTGTTTTCGGTTTCGATGTATTCGTTTCTTTGCTCAAGGAGCCATGCCCACATTTCGGGCATTCTGAACGCAGGCTCCCAGGCATTGTGCCCGGTGCTTTCAAATATTGTAAGCTTTGCTTTTTTGCCGCCCCAAGCGGTTATGTTGTTGATAAATTTTTTGCTTTCCTCGGGGAAAACCGTGGGGTCGCTGTCTCCGTGGAACGCCCAGATTGCCGTGTTTACAAGTCTTCCGGCATTCCAGTACATTCCGCCGCCGCAGATGGGAACGAGTGCCGCGAAAAGCTCAGGATGCGCCATTCCGAGCTGCCAGGTGGTATATCCGCCCATGCTTGCGCCCATAACGTATACGCGCTGACGGTCAACCGAATTGTCGGAGATTACAAATTTGATAAAATCCTGTAGCTGCTCAAAAATATCAAACCATGAGTTTGCATAGCACTGCGGAGCGACAGAGATAGCATCCTTCAAAAAGGGAGCAGAATGATGGAAAAAGCAGTGATTTTTAATAAGGGAAATATCCCTTCCTCTGCCTCCTGCGCCGTGTACATAGATAACCAATGGATATTTTACACCCTCTGTTTCATTTTCGGGGCGACGGATAACGTAATCTATTTCCTTGTGTCTTAATATTTCCATTTTCTTTCCTCCGTGGAGCTTATTCTTCGTTCATTCTATCACTATTTTTCATTTGTGTCAATGATTTTTAAAAGAAAAGCCCGAGATTCCTTTAAATCTCAGGCTTTTATGATTATCTTAGCTCGTTGAGTATTTCGAGAGAGACCTTAATGATCCTCTCACCAACTCCTGCCTTGAAGGGTGAGCTCCTTGCCTCGTAGCCTCCCTCGTTGTAAGAGTCGATCATCGGGAAATATCCGTCTCTTGTGTTGGTAGAACAGCAGGGAAGAACGAGCTTCCAGCCCTCCGCCTCCTTGATACCTCGTCCGATAGCAGTAAACGGCTCGCCGGGGAGACCGAAGAATGCAACGTCACCTATAGCGACTGCGCTGAAAAGCAGGGGGAAATTGTCGGGAGCGTTTTCAAGTCTAACCATTCGACCCGCCTCTGCGACAACGGTTGTGAGCATCATACCCTCGTAAGGGATAAGATCATCTCTGCCCGATAGATGCAGATCGTTATACTTGTGTGCAAGCGGAAGATCCTTGGGATCAGCCTTGTTGGCAGGGAAATCGACCTCTTTCTGTACAAAGCGAACACGGGTGTTTTCGAGCCATTCGACCTTATCGTAAACAGACATTATCGCGCCGGTCATAACTCTTGCCATGTGGCGGACGTGTCCGTATCCGCGCGCGCAACAGTCGAATTGCATTTCCATATCGTTGTCATCTCCGGGATTTGGGTGGACGTTTATATGATTTACGTCGCCTTGTGCACCGTTGAAAAAGATGCAAGAGGTGTTGTCGATGCATTTCTCGACCATACGGCGCGTCATTGCGGGCCAGTCGGCAGAAATAAGCTCGCCGCCAATAACGTCGGGGTGATTTCCGAAGTTTGCAAGCACGACAGTAGTCGCACCCTCGCGGTCAAAGCGAACTACGTTTACTCTCTCGTCAACGTCGCCGATCGGCGCTACAATGTCGGGATTGTTTACGCCGGGATTGGTCCTTACCGAGCCGTCTGTCATGCGGAAACGGCGCACAAACGCAATGTTTTTAGCCTCGCCCACTCTTATTCCCATTCGCGCGGGGGTGAGATCAGCGAGCGCCGCAGCTGAAACCTCGCAAAGCTTGACCTCAAGCAGATCAGCGTATTGGTTTATAAGCTGAATGTCAGAGTCTGACAAATTGTCGGAAAGCGAGGAGTTGGATTTCCCCTTGCTCAGAAGCGGTGCCTGATGAGTATGAGTCGAGTGAATGAATATTGCATCGGCAGGGATTCCTGTTTTGTCGGAGATCATATTTCTCCAAGGAGTAATGTAATCCTTAGACATTCCAAGGTTGTCAAGGGTTATCATCAAAGCGGTGTTTCCGCCCGATGAAACGGCAATACAAACCGCCTCAAGGTCATCAAGAAAACCCTTTGCGTGTCTATCGATGAAATAGCCTGCGATCGGAATACCGAGAGGGGGATTTATGGTTACGCGCGCGTAGCCTACTTTAAGCTTATCAGACATAGTATTTCTCCTTGTAAGTTCAAGTGCACGGCTGTGTACTTGTGTTATGCTTGAATTATACCACTAAAAATGATATAAATCAATACTCATTTTTGCAAAAAAAATGCTTTTTTCATAAATTTATGCAAATACACTCGCAAAAACGGGTGCAAAAGCTTGTATTTTACCTTTTTTTAGTCCTTTGAGTTTTGCGAGTACCGTTTGATATCGTGAATATCGTGCAATATCGTGTGATTTCGTGCAATATCGTGTGATTTCGTGCGATATCGTGTGATTTCGTGCGATATCGTGAATATCGTGAGTATTGTCGCATAAAGTGTTGCACCAAATTTGCACCAACTCATCGGGGCATTTAACACCTAAGAGAAGTCCAACACCGCATCAAATGCGGATATCTTTTCTTGACTAAATTGATGCGAAACGATAATAAGTGTTTTGTCTTTAATGGATAATAACAACTCCTCAATTCTTTCAGCGGTTTCTGTATCTAAATTTGCAAGCGGTTCGTCCAATATTAAGATATCTGTATGCCGTAAAAGTGCACGGGCAAGACAAATTCGTTTCTTTTCTCCACCGGAGAAATTGCTTCCATCCTCGGACACAACACTGTTTAGCATATCTGTTGAAGCAAATTTTTCTAATCCGACAGAATTTAAGGCAGACAAAATATCTGCATCAGTAACATTTTGATACATCGTTAAATTGTTTCTCAATGTATCATTGAACAAGGTTGCTTCTTGTCGAACTACGGTCATAAAACCGTATGTGCTGTTGAAGGTATCAATTCTGTTGTCATCAATATAGATTTCACCACTATTTACATCATAATACCGCAACAACAGATTAACCGCCGTAGTTTTTCCACATCCGCTTGGACCTTGCAACAAATAGCGTTTCCCTTTTTCAATGGTCAAATCTAAACCATTTAGAATTGGTGTTGCTGAACTGTATGCAAAATGTACATTCTGAAATTTAATTCTATCCTTAAAGAAGTAGTCTGTATCAACCTCTTGAACTGGCATTGTGTCTTTAAGGAACTCGTTCATTTTTTGACATGTCGGTTTTATCGCAATGAGTTGTCGAGTGATACCCGCCAACGAAATCAAGGGATAAGACAGTTGGTCAATCATTCCGATAGCAACAAAAAAGTCACCCGCGGAAAAATCGCCTTTCCAAACAAGCCAAGCAGAATATGCAAGAACGATGAAATATGATAAATAGGAAATCAAGGTGGTTATCAGTTGAGCAACTGCATCCAGTTGTGATTCCTGTAAACATTTATCCATCGCCGTATCGTTGACCGACTTGAACTTAGAGATAATTTTTTTCTCTGTTGAATAGTTTTTAATAATTTCAAAACCAGACAACAAGTCTGTTGCTTTTGCAAGTGCATTTTCTACCGCTTTTATTGTCTCAGACTGTGCCTTTTGCAACGGCTTTTCAATCAGTTTTGGAATATATAGCGGTGTTGTAAGTAAAGCGATTGTGATAATGGCAATTCGCCAATCAAGCAGAAACAACGCAACACTCACGAAGATAATCTTAGATAATATGTCCCAAAACATCGGGAGCATATTAAACCGACGGTCTCTAATGGTGTCTGCTTCGTTTGAATACTTTGACAGATATTCACCCTGAGGATGCTCCTTGTAGGAAACATAACTACGAGAGAAGATACTGGCAAAAATATCTTGCTTTAAGTTCCTAGTACATCCAATTACAAACTTCGCTGATTGTCTCTTGTACACAAAGTAAAAGAGGACTTCGCAAAGAATAAAAGCAATCAATAATGCACCGTAAAGAACCGTGTTGCTCATATCTCCTGCAACTGCATAGTCAAGCACATCGCCCTTAAAGAATTGCAGAGAAACGGCAAAAAGATTACTGCAAAGGATTGAAACCAATGCACCGATAAAATATCGGCAATTTTTATATTCGTATTTTTTCATGTTAACCTCCTATGTTTTGCAAACGATAGAAGGATTAGAATATTTTCCTTCTATCGATTAGAAGGAAGAACGACGCTTAACCATATAGACAACCTCCGTT
>JAZUBI010000062.1:0-22616 GCA_045638385.1 Eubacteriales bacterium | reverse complement strand
GAGAGAGCAAACGCCTTTAACGTCGGTAACGCGAACTACTTCATCTTGAAGATGAGAACCACCAATCCCGAGGTATCCTTCGGCATTCGAATAGGTACCGGTAGCGACGGAACAACTCATTTCAGATTCCCGACAGCCGTTTCAACGGCAAACGAGTGGGCGGTCTACGTCGTTGATTTCGCGGCATTGGTGGACACATACAAGCCCGACGCAGACGGAAACTATAAGATTACTCAGTTCTATTATCATATAGGCGGAACCGACTTTACCGGTGACGTGGTATATGACATTGCGTACAACGCATTCGTAAGCTCGTGGGATGAGGTAGTCGCTCTTGTTGAGGAGGACACCATAATTAACGTAACTGCCGCTAACGTGGGCTCTGTTGTCAAGACCGAGGACAGGACCTGCTTGGGTGATCACGCGTATACCGTTGACAGCTCAAACGGAGCGCATGCCGTTAAGTGCTCGTCCTGCGGATACGTCCTCAAGACATATAACGTAAGCGGCGCTATGGTGTTCTACCCTGCTGAAATACTTCTCTCCAAGGCAGCAGATACAAGCGGTAAGATCAACGTGACCTACAGCACAGAGGAGAGCGGACAGACCTTTGTTCGCATTGATAATATGGAGACCAACGGACCATTAAGCGGAAACTGGATGGGCTGGCACGTAATAAACAGCGGCGCGGGTGTAAAAGCGGGCAGATTTATGATAATCAAGGTCCGTATCGGTCAAAACGGACTTGGACAAAGCTTCCTTAAGATATACACGGGAACCAAGCAGGACGTTGTCAACGAGGGCCAGGCGGTAAGCCTTAAGGTCAGCGAGGACGGTCAGTGGCATACGATAGTCGTTGACCTCTATTCGAGAATAGGCAGGCCTGCCGAGTATATGATCCCCGAGGCAGACGGAAGCTTTATGATAAAGGCGCTCCAGATCCGTCCCTTCTCAAACGCTCAGACGAAGGCTGAGGCAGACGATTGGATGGATATCGAATACATCGCGTTCTGCGACGAGCTTAACGATCTTGGATCAATTATCGCCGAGGAGCAGTACGAGTGGTCGGTCAGCGATTCCCAGAGCGAGCTCCGCGACGTTTCAAGCACGGGCGATGGCGATGGAGGCGGTGATATCGTCATTCCCGACATACCCAAGGACGAGACCCTTTCGCATAAGGTGAGTGAGAGCAGCCGCGAGGAGGCTGACGGCTCGGTAACATATACCTACACGTGCTCGCATTGCGATATGAATATCCAAAAAAATATTCCAGCGAGCCTTCTCGGAGCCTTTATGTCTCCGAAGGATGTCGCAAGCACCGCAAAGAATTACTATAAGATACCTACCCACACCGTCGCTTCGGACGGAGCGGACGCATTCGCAAGGTTTACCGGTGAGGGGGCTACCGCACAAGCGATCTTTTACAGATCTCAGGCGGACTGCAAGTACGATCTGTTTAGCGGAGATAATTTCAAGGACTTAACGCTTGACGTTGGAGACTCCGAGTATCTCGTTATAAGAGCTCGCACAAATAACAGTGCTCAAAAGATGAGTATTGTTATGAGTACTACCGCGAAAAACGGACCTACTGCTGTTGCGGATGCCTCGATGGTGCAGAGCGGTAAGACCTATTACGACATAAACGGAAACAAGCTTACGGAGGGCGCGACCTATTCCACCGGAGAAGGCTACACGGGAGTTGCCGTACCACTTTCTGCTTCGGAGAACGGCGAATGGACGGTTTACGTTATTAATCTTCCCGAGGCTCTTGGCGAATATTACGCGAAGGACAGCGAGACAGGTACCTACGTTATAGATACATTCTATCTCCATCTTAACGAACTTGGGTCATCCACCAATATCGATATTTCCTTCCTTGGCTTTATAGAGAAGTGGGAGGATATCGACGGATTGTTTGATGAGACTACTGTAATAAACGTTAATGACACCAAGGGTAACTAAGGTATAGTTGATACCGTGACGGGCGGTGCTCCAAGCATAACGGAGTAATTGAGGCCGTTGACCGTTCAGCACTGACAGCGGCAAGACCCGGGACGTAGACCACGACGTTTATCCAAGCGGAGTAACAACCGACCTTGGCTACCCCTCTACGGTGGAAATGTCCGACGGCTCACTCTTGACAGTTTTTTATGCTCGCCCCGTAGACTCCCCCGCAGTTGTGATAATGCAACAAAGATGGAGATTTGATATTTAAAGTGCTGAGCAAAAGGTATACTAAAGCGGTGTCGCTCCTTCTAAATGTTATTATCAACTCCTATAACCTTTACCGCATCATTCAAGTATAGGCAAGCTGGGCAATAAAGCATTACAGAAACAAAAAGATGCTTACTATTCCCAATTTCCTTGCGATGTATATTGGGGCCGGTATCATAGCTCCAACCATGCGTTTAAATATATTTTAAAGAAAACACAAATGCTCCTTTTCCCTTTCTACATATGGGAAAAGGAGCATTTGTTTGAAAGAGTAAAATCGGTGATGCGCTGCGCATCACGCAGGATAGGCTTGATTCGAAGAATTTCTATGCGGTTAATCCGAGCTTTGACAGATAAATAACGTTAAAACACACCGAGAGCAAGTCCACTCTCGGTGTGTTTTTGATATTGTATATCAACGTATTTTTAAAATGCTTGCAATCAGATATAATCGCTTTTGTTACATGCTAATCACGACGGTAAACTACCAAGGGGGGGTTGCTTTCATCAACTTGATGCGAAGATATCAGCTGTGGCGGCGGTTATGAGCTGTTTTACGTGCATATGGAATATGAAAAGGTCAAATTCCGTGGAGATCTCGTCCTCAATCTCAGAGAGCCAATCTATCATATTCGCAAAGATATCGTTAGCGCCGTCGCGGTCGCCGTGGCAAACGCACTTAAGAAGCTCCGCGAGGTCCTTACAGTATCTAATATGATATTTCAGCAACGTCCAGGATTTAGCGTGACATTCATCCTCTGAAGCAACGTTCTTCTCTATCGTAGGCGCGAAAGCATCGACGTATGCGGATATTTTTGATAATCTCTCGTACGACGCCTCGCTTCCAACGAAGGGAAATCCCTTTTTCTTTCCGTCGTACCTGAGGTTATAGAAAACGAAATTATCGTTAGTTCTGATGTCGCAGGGATCAAACAGCTCGGTTATTCCCTTTAGGTAGTCGCGGCACTTGATGCCGTCCTCGCCGTAGGACGCCTTGAAATAGCGGTCTGTGAACTCGTCAAAATCAAGGTCAAGGTCAAACTGCTTCTCGCCCACGATGCTCATTGGCAGACCGTTCGGGAAGAAGGATCTTTGAGTCTGGTCGCTCATTATTCCCTTAAATCCGAGAGAAAGATTATTCTCGATATCATCGTATATAAGCTTTGATATCTGGAAATATCCGGGATCGTGGAAATGGTCGGTATGCATATAGTAATCAAACACGAATTTGTCACCGTCATAGGTATCCTTCCAGGAGTCCAAAAACTTGAGCGTTGCCGCGCTTCCCGTATTGCCGCATGCGTCAAAGGGGAAGGTATTACGAACGAAGGGCGGAAGCTCACCCTCATACTTTTCGGGCTTGACGTGCTCGCTGTAGCTTCTTGCCAAAGCTGTGGTCATTATAAATCTATCGGGATTTTTAAGCTTGGTCTTTTCGGGACACCAGAATGTATCAACGTACATAATAAAGACTATCTTCATGTCAAGATTACGGCGCGTCAGCTCCTCGTCAAGCTCGTTGAGAAGCGTGACGTAGAAATCCGAGGGGATCATTTTTCTGCATCCCTCACATTCGCAATGATTCTTCATCGCATCGGCCAGCCATACGTGCAAAAAGTCTATATACGGCTTGCTTTCCGCATAGTCAGCGAGCCACTTCACCTGCTTTCTTCTCGCTACCTCGTTAGACATACATATCTGCGTGAAGTTAGGGGATCCGCCGGACATTTCGCGCTTGCCGTCGATCATTGCGATTTCGCTCTTTCCCTCCTCGGAGAGATCGTATTTAAGTCCCGCCTTCAAATAATGTATTCCGTAAGGCTCTAAAAGATATCCGTGACCGAGCGCGTGGAGCTGAAGTCCGCATTTCTTGATCAGCTTTTCAAGCTTCAAAACGTATTCAAGCATTTGATCGTACGTAACGTGCTCGTCACTCTTTACGGTGTTTATTTGGTGCTCATACCAGCGACACATATAATTGTAGGGTACGACCTGCTCCATCATAAAGAGATTCATTCCGACCTTGGGAAGCCAGATTATCGTATCTCTGATGTGCTCATAGCTGACCGCTCCCTCGAGGCATTCACCGCGGAAAGGAAGGTCTGCCTTTTTTCCATAAACAAAGGTATACCCCTTCATTTCCTTTTTAGGAATATACTCTCCGTCATTACCCGGGCGCACCCACATGCATCCCGCAGATTTAAGATAAATATAGACTCCCTGTAAAACGCTTCTTTCATTGCTTCCCGCGATATATCCGCTTCCATTTTGCACGTTGATATCGATAACGTCATCGATAAGCGCATTATCAACGTCGGAGGAATCTATATCAAGCTCGGAGAATAGACCCAAGGCTATCGCGCCCTCGGTATTTTTAAAAATCTTATCCATACGCTCGCTTGCGGCATTTATGTCTGAGTCCATTTTGCCAAGATACTTGCAAAGCTCACTTGCGGCGTAGGCTACGGTCTCATTGCAATTTGAATATAATACTTTCATTCTTCTATCCTTTCTGAAATGTTTTTTATACTTTTCGACCTCTGAGGTCCGCCTTTGGGAAATAGGTTATGCGAAGGTTAGTGCATCCGTAAGGCTCTAAGATAAGCGGCATTTTTTCTGTGACCGGCTGATAAGCGCCGAACGGCTCGAAGGTTCTGTGCGGATAAGCCGAGCACAATAAGGGGGCTTTGTAGCAATGAGTGTGAAGCCTTATCATAGGCCTCTCCCACTCGTATCCGCTATACGGAAGGAGCTCAACGGTGACGTCGTCCTTCTTTAAATCCTCGTCGAGCGCAATATTCCAGGATATCATATATTTTCTGAGCCCCACGCGCTCGTGGTCATCCGCGACCTGCGCCTCCTTGAAGTCGGGAGTCACATTATACCAGCTCCATCCCTCGGGCAGAGGCGTCATGGGTCTGCCGGGTATCGGCGTCCATTTTTCGGGAATATGATATGAGAAGACGAGCGCGCCGTATTTGATGGCGATGGGATGCTTACCTGCGGCATCGCTGTCGTCTACCTTTATTATCTCAATCTCTGCTTCAAATTCTATCTCCACCCAATCGCCCTTTTGCCAAGAGCCCTTAACTGTTGCGTACCCGTTTTCGTTGACCTCTGCGTTATATTCACCGTGGTTTGTCTTGACGGTGTAGTTTTTACACCAATCGGGTATCCTCAAATTCAGGTCAAAATCACCCGAGCAATCAACGTCTATCTTTACGTTGTTTCTAAATGGATACGAGGTATTGACCGACAGCGCTACGCCATTGTAATCCAGCTTGCACGGTCCGTATGCGGTGACGTAAATATTTCCCTTGTCATCGTGGAGCAGCATTCCTCTGACAAATTCGGGAACTACCGCAACGGCATTCACGGGACAGCAGGAGGTTGGATAGCAGGGCGCGTACACCTGCATATCGATGCAAGCGGAGGAGGATCGGTCGGTGGCGTATATCTGATTCGGTGCGCTGAGATACGCTATCGCCCTCTCATCCTTCTTTCGCGCTCCCTGCGCGGCGTTATAAAACATCGTTTCCATAAGGTCGCCGTATTTGCTCTCTCCGGTGATACAGCTCATGTAGGAATACGTAGCGTTGTAAAATGTAAAGTTGCAATACTCACTTTCGGAAACCGATCCAACGGGTCCGATAAACTCGTGCACCGATACCGGCGCACCCGTTACATGCGTTGCCTTTTTTGCCATCATTTCAAGGCGGTGAGATGTGGCATCAAGGTATTCCCTCTTTCCCGTCATACTGTAGACGAGCGCAGGAAGCCTTGCCATAGCGCCGTGTCCTGCGGTATGAGAGGTATTGTAGACGTAATCGTCCTCAAGCATCGCCTTATACGAGCAGGAAAATATATCGTGCTCGCAGACGTATCTTAAGTAATCCTCCGCAAACTCCAAAAGGAGTTTATCCCCTACGTGGTAATAGGTAAATATCATCGGCTCTATTATAAGAGGGCCTACGTAGGTGGTCTTGTTATCTCCGCTCCACTTGTCGCAGAACCAAAGCATGCAACGGTAGACCGCATCAAGCACGTCCCGCCTTCCCGTCGCCTCGTAGAACGCCAAAAGACCTCTCATCGCGCTTGCAGTACCCCAAGCGTTGAAGTCCTCGTATATCTTGGCATCCTCCTCGTAGTAGGTGCCGAGATAGCCGTCACTCTTCTGCTTTTTCAGCATTTTATTGACCCAATCGGTGGCGATACCGATCATTTCCTCGTCACGGAGCGTAAAGGCATACTGAATATATCCGCTCCAATAATTACCCGATATCTCGCCGCCCCAGCCCGATTGGTCTCCGTCTCCCCACGCGGGAACGTATTCCTTATTGATATACGGGGCGTTTATCATTTTTGGCTCAAGCTCGTGAAGATGTGCGCATATACCATCCTTGCCGATGGTCATTTGGTGCTTTAAAAAGCCATCTGCTGTAATACTTCCGAGAGGAAAGCGCAAAAGCTTACCGTATGTTTTCATTTATTTCTCCTTTTTGTATACCGTGATTGGAGCCATAATGCCCGAGGGCGCGCGGTAAAACTCCATTGAGTTTGCGAGCGTATTTGCAACCTCGACCTCCAAGGTATGCGCTCCCGCGTTCATCGAGACATCAAATCGATATGGCGACCAAAGCCTTGCGCCGAGAAGCTTGCCGTCGATGAATGCTCTGCAGGTGCATCCAACCTTGGGCATATCAATAAAGCCATCGATGCCGTTTTTAAGATCG
This sequence comes from Eubacteriales bacterium, assembly GCA_045638385.1. Taxonomy (GTDB): domain Bacteria; phylum Bacillota; class Clostridia; order Oscillospirales; family CAG-272; genus SVTX01. The sequence continues at coordinate 15,669 of JAZUBI010000062.1, read as the reverse complement.
AATTGGATTTTGTATGTCGCCTTTCCCGAATAGAAGGGTCTGCCCTGCTCTGTCCACGAGCTTGAAAGATCGATCTCTCTGCTCGGTGTGCTCAAAACGATATCGGCAACGCGCGGTATATAGCGGTGCATATTATATTGGTATCCCGATTTTTTATAATATTTCTCTGTTGTCTTGACCGTCAAGTCAAAGCCACCCGTGAGAAGTATGCGATCCTCTGCTTCAAGTATAGCGTTCTTTGAAAGGACGATCTTGTGCTTTCCGACGGTCATATAAGCTGACAAATCAAAGAACACGTATCCATCGTCAAATATCTTACCTTGAGTCGAAGCAGAGAGCGCGACACCATCTACCGTGACCGACTCAATTTTTTCCATATGCCTGATAGAAATGCAAAGCCTTGCATTTTGAATAGGCGAATCTACCGCATAGGTAAAATTCAATCTTTCGGAGCCGTCGGTTTTAGTTATCGCTCGATATCCCTCGTCAAGCCATCGCTCGATCGGCAATATATTTTCGTCGCCGTAGGATATTTCCGCGCTTGAAAATTCCAAAGCCTTTTTGAATCCGCTCATATCCGTGGGACTTCTGTATTCGCATTCGTTCTCTGAAAAGTATGCAAGCTCGCCTGTGTCAAGAGCTATTTCGTAGTCCTTACCGTTAATACTCAAAACTCCGGAAACACCGTTCTTGTTTTCGGTGTTGGCAACTATGACAAGCTCGCCCTTATCCGTATTTCTGCGCATAAAATGAGGTGTGCCGCATCCCGAGAATTTTATATCGAGCTGAATTATAGAATCAAGGCGGTCAAGCTCGTCACAGCTAATAACCGTAATTCCGTTTTCGCAGAAGAGCTCAAGCTCACTCTCTGTAAGCGAAATACCGGGATTTACCGCCACCTTGAATTTGCTCGCCTTTTTCTCTATGCCCTTGATGTCGGATATCACGTAGCCGTAGGGCGAGCGGTTCAGATATTGCGCTGCCGCCAAAAAGCTTTCGCTTATATCGTTGCCGCGCCAAAGCTCATCGGTTATATCGAGCAAAGCGACAGGGGCAATCAGTTCACCCTCGTTGCAAATTGCGGCATAGGTGGCTATCGTATCGTTGAATTTTCTTATCTCCTTGTCCAAGTGGCTGTGCTCTCCAAACGCAGGAGGCGCAAAATACTTGGTCTTTCCCAAAAGACGGTAGTGGTATGCGTGAGGCACAATAAATCCGATCCCCTGCATCACCTGCCAAAGCGCAATAGCACGGAGATCCGCATAGGTTGCGCCCCAGTTGCTTGCGGCAAACATTTCGCAAAGCGCGGTCTCTTTATCATATAAAAACGCCGTGGAGGAAGCCTGCTTTGATCGAACGTCACCGTAAAGATCGTAGTATTTCTCGTTTCGTATCGTCTCGTCTCCGCCACCCCAGCTGACCTCGGGCTCGTAGAGCGTTTCTCTGAAAAAGGTATTGTTGGCGTTTATGTCGAGAAGTTCCTGATCTGTTCCCGGAAAATCGCTGTTTCTTTCAAGATCGAGCGCTCTTCCCTCCGTAAACACCGAGCTTCTTGAGCATTTTTCTGCTGAATAAGGCGACGAATCGCTCGTGTGGAAGGAATATTTCAATCCATTTTTCTTAAGCCATTTGTAATTGTTTCTAAACCATTGCTGATAAAGATATGACGCGTGCTCCCAATAGTCTCTTGCCTCGGGGCAGGAAACGCGAGATACTATATCAGCGAGATACGGCTTTATGTCATAATGATACTTTTCTTCAAAGGTTTCTGCAAAGTTGTCCGACCACGGGAAGAAATCTCTTTCGGGCGAATCCTCGTTCCAGACACCCGAGTTTATTCTTCTGTTATCTGCATCCGAGAAAAAGCCCTCTATCACGTTGCCGAAGTATTCGCCAACCTCCCTTTTATATGCCTCGTAAACGAGCTCTATAAAAAGCTCAGAGCTTCTCTCAAGCTCAAAGGCGGGATATCCCCAGCTTACGTCTTCGAAAACGATCTCTCCACCCTGCAATCTTACTCTTTTTTGAGAGAGCGTTCCGTCGATTTCCTTTATCTTGCCCGCAACGCTTCCGGGAGGATAATTAAATCCGTCGTTTATCCACACGCGCAGAGAAAGCTCCCCTGCCGCGCGCAAAAAGTTGCGCACCATAGAGAACCACTCGTCGCCAAGATACTTCTCTGCAGAAAACCCGTGAGGAGGCTTATTAAAAAGTATAAATCCGCCAAAACCGTCCTCTTTAAGCTTTTTAAGCGAGGCGTATGCCTTTTCATAGGTAAGCTCTTCTTCCTTATCTGTGGTAATGAAGAAAAACGGTATCGGTCTGAATTTGTCTATATTCATATTTAACCTCCATTTTAGCAGATATTTCTGCTTCAATTATAATTTGTGCGCAGAAAAATGTAAATATATAATTGTGATTTATATGGACAAAACTGACATGATATGTTATAATAGATCGAATGAAAATTACAGAAAAGGATACTTAAAATGATTTTTTACGAGATTGAGCTTCTGTCAGCCCCCAAAATTCTGTTTGCCTATAACGTAGAAAGCGAAAAATACCGAAACAGCTTTTACAATAGGAAGGATTTTCTTGAAATTTCGATCTGCATTGAAGGCAACATGGTGTTTGATCACAAGGATAAGGAAAGCGAGATAGCCTATCCCGGGATGGTCGTTCCTATACTGAGCGATATGAATTGCGACACCTATTGCGAAGATAACGTCAAGCAATGCCACGTAACCGTGGGCGCGCGAGTCAGCTACAATATGAGGCGTTACGATAACAATTCCGAATATGATCTTGAAGAGATCGAACAGAGGATCAAGGAAGGGCGCACTATTCTGATACCGCATTTTTACGATCCCGGCGAAAGGATTGCAACGGTAAAAGCACGTCTCCAAAAGCTCATTGCAGATAAGTTCTCCGAGGATCCCGCGTCCCATCTGAACGCTATTTCGGATTGGTATAAGCTTTGCGCTCTTTTGACCGAGATCGTTTACACCGACATCAAGAGCTCCGGGTCTAATATCCTACCCTCCGAGCATCTGTACGTAAACAAGGCGATAAGGTATATCGGTCAGCTCAACAAATCTCAGGCATCAATAACCGATATTTCCGCGCACCTCGGCATTTCCGAGGGTTATCTGCATAGAATTTTCAAGAAGGCAATGGGCTGTACGGTGCTGGAGTATATCAACAAGCAACGTGTATACGCCATGATAGACCTTGCAAGGAACAAAAAGCTAACTCTCAGAGAAGCGGCGTATAACGTCGGCATTGAAGACCCTGCGTACGCCAGCCGACTTTTCAAAAAGGTCATCGGAACAAGCTTCCGCGAATTCTTTGCACCGCACGAGAATTAAACTCGCGTGGTTTCAGTTTTTTCACAGATTACTTATTCATCAAAAAATCCCGTGAGCTAACCCGCTCACGGGATTTTCTTTTATTTTGTTTGGGCGCACCGGGTCTTCGCCGCGTGCACACACATATCCTCGATATATTCTCTGCACCCCAGGGTTCTTATAACATGTTTTTTTATAAAATATCAATACGTTTGTTCCAGTTCCAAAGCGCCGGGGATCCGAGGACCTTGATAGCCTCTTCCTCCGCGGGCGGGAAAACGCGGCTTGAATCATCGGTGATGATATTGTGTTTCAGCCGTTTTCGGGAATCATGCCGTCCGTGTCAAAGCCGTGGAGATTCAGATATTTGACCTTTTGATTGACAAAATACGCATATATTCCCCCTTTTCCTATTGACTTATAAGAAAAGGCATGGTATAATGATTTTATTACATTCGATTTGCACAAAGGCAGGTCCTGTAAATTCTATTGCACTTATGCGCAGAAAGGAATTAAAATGTTTTCTAAAAAGAAAAAGAAAGGCCCCATCGATATTAAGCTTCGCGAGGATCAGTTCTGTTGCGTAATTGAAGACAACGCTGCTGACGTTAAAAACACCTATTGTATTATGGCAAGCGGTGACAACTATTACCTTCTTTACAGAGACGGCAGATTTTTGGGTATGCCCCGTCCTTTCGGCGGCCCGATTTTCCCCTTCTCCACCGACCCCACAAAAAAAGGCTCCAACCGCGACAGAAAGCAGTTCCACACGGCTAAGGTCGTTTGCATTTCCAAGGACTTTAACCTTAAGGTAAACTGGGGCACAAGAGTTCCCTTTACTATGGCTGACGTTGACACCAACAAGGCGTTCAGAGTCGGTGCGCGCGGAACATTCTACGTTAACATCGATCCCACCGATGCGGCTCGCAAGGCAGACCAGTTCTACAGCAAGTGCTTGTCCCAGAGAAACGCAGAGCTCTTTAACTCAGAGGCTCTTCGCGATTTCCTTTGTGAGGCATTCATTATGCACATCGGCGCAAAGATCCAGCAGTATATGGAGGAAAAGCATCGTTCGCTTGAAAATTACGTTGGAATCATGCCCTCCGAGATACTCCAGATAAGCCAGGATATCTGCCCCAAAATGAAGGATATTTTCGGAGCGTACGGCTTGACTATCGTAGAAGAATCAAGCGCAAGCTCTATTCTTGCAGGACTTGAGGTCAAAGAGCTGCCTAATCCCAATAACAAGGCTACGGAGGTGTAATTATGGGATTGTTTAAGAAAAGATACGTTAAAAATACTATTCGTGACAACGAATTTTTGAAGGGATACGCCACCAAGGTGCACGGTCTTATGCTCTACACCGAGAACAACGAGACTGTTACCAAAGCACTTAAGGAAATGATGGACGATCTCCAGTACACCGTTGCATCATCCGATTCGGATGCAAAGGGCGTTGAAAAGAAGATCTCAAAGGAGTTCGATGCTCTCACAGCCGCTCTCCGGCAGGACGGATGGGATGAAGCTGGAGTTCTTGCTAACATAAGAAACATCCGCCGCTTTGTAATTGAGATAAGCTCAATGCGTTAAGGTCACACTATGAGTACTGTTAACACGCTCTGCTCGAAATGCGGCGCGGAAATGACGCAGACGGGAGCAGAAAACAACAAGGTCAGATACCATTGCTCATTTTGCGGAAACAACGTATCCTTTGATATGTCCGCTGAGGATAACACCGAATATTGGGATCAACGCAGTGCTCTGATCACCCGCGCAAGACGTGGCGTTTTGGAGTGGGAAACAACCTCGTGGGATTATTTGGCTCGCGATATAATTGATTTTACAAGCAAATACGAGGACGCGGCAGACGACGTATTCTTCAAAATATTAACCATTGCTTGTATAACCTCGGGCTTTCACAATATGAGCGAGGAAAAATACCGCCAATGCAACCAAATATTCAAGCTGACGGAAAAGACCTATAAAAGGTACAGAACCGATAAGCCCATATCAAAGGGCTCGTTCCCGCGCTCCGAGGACGTTGACAAGTATAAGGAATACCGCACACTGTACAAAAAATGCAGAAACGAATACAGAAACACGAAAATTCTGTGGAAAGTCTGCTTTGCCGTTGGAAGAAGGCTTTTCTTCTTCAAGCCATTTTAAAAACAAATTCGCCCAAGAGGTTTCCCTCTTGGGCTTTTTGTTTGATTATTTTGAAATCTCGCCGTCAGTGCAATAGATGGTATAGTTACCGGTGTTATAATTCCAAATGTCCCCTTTGCTTATAGACTTCCATTGCGCCTTTGTTCCTTGATATTTAATGCTCGTAAGGTTATAGCAATAAGAGAACGCCCACTCACCTATACTCGTCACGCTATCGCCTATCGTTACACTCGTAAGTCTACTGCAATCCCAGAACGCATAATTACCTATACTCGTCACGCTGTCGGGTATCTCTATGCTCGTAAGGCTTCTGCAACAATAGAACGCATAATCACCTATACTCGTCACGCTACCCGGTATCACTACACTCTCAAGGTTTATGCAATAGTAGAACGCATGGTCACCAATACTTACTACGCTATTGGGAATAGTGACTGACTGCAAAAGCTCGTAATTCTTAAAAGCGTTTTGCTCAATGCTATGTGTGCCGTTAGGAACAACTATGTTCTTGAGCCCGGACTCTGTATATTCTCCCTTAGCTACACAAGAATAGGCTTCATAGTTTTCTTCAATGCCGTGCTCTTTCAAAAGCTCAGCCGCTTCTGAGGCGTTTCCGGATAAATACAATTCTTCAGCTTCTGCTATTATATTTTTTTTGTTGGCATCCTCCGATAAACCGCCTACAGCACCAAGCGAAAACGTTAAAAGCAAAGATAAAGCCACGCCTGCAATACTGAATATTTTTCTTGTTGAAGCGTCGGAGTTTGATCTGAAGCGTATTTTCTTGTATTCCTTTGGACAATGGGCGTAAAGCGCAGTAATTACCGCCCAAACTCCCAAAATCGTTCCCATGAATATTCCTTCTATCTTCTCATATTGATGGATAGATGATATTTGCGCAAAACCTGAAGATGAGAACACTAATAGAAATCTTGAAAACACCAACATAGCCGGACGTGAACACACATTTGGAGGGTAGGTTAGTTCCTGCGCTAAATATCGTTTCTTTTCATTGGAAGCGATAGAGTGTGCAATCATCAAAAGGATTCCGTTAACAAGCAATATCCATATCCAATACGTCTCAATATTTGTTGAATTACCGCTTGTTCCGTCACTATAAGATGCCATTACCGACACAACCCACATCAGTATACAAACAAGCATTAGGCTATACCAAAGCCAATGCTTTATTTTTTGTACCGGAGTTGTACGCTTTGTAAAATACTGTTTGTGGTACAAACCGAAATTGCGTAAAATGTCTCGAAAAGCTATAACAGACTCGTTATCACCTTCGCTGTGAGAATTCTTGTGTTTGTTATAATGAACGTCCTCTTGACTTACGCCGCAATTATTACAGTATTTGATTCTTTTTCCGTCGGGGGTTATCGTCCAACCGCCAAAATTGTGGTAGGTTTTCGGCATAACTCTCGTTTCGGTTTCTCCACATTTCGTACATTGGCGTTGTTCTTCTCCGTCCTCGGCACACGTGGGATGCTTTACCTCAACCCATTTTGCAAACTGATGTCCGAGTGCCGGAAGCTCTTTCGTTACTTTTTCTCCGCAGATCTCGCAAATCTTTTCTTCGCTGCCGCCTGTCGTGCATGTCGGAGGAGCTGAATCGATTATTTTAAACTGATGATCCACTAACGGCGTGTATGAATCGCGATACTCATATCCACAATCGCATCTGTGAATCGTATATCCTTTTGCAATACACGTAGGCTTTATAACCTCAGAGATATACTCATGCTCATGTAGACCCGATATAACAGTGTTTTGTTTTTTAGGAGCTTCTGCTGCTTTCCTGTTTTTGATAACCTTGGATATATGCCGTTTCAAGTCCTCAAGAAAGGTCATTTCACCTGCGTCAAGGCACTGTCTTAAACGAAGTCCAGCCGGCAAATCACCGGGAGATATATTTTTGTAAACGGCGACAAGACTGTTTTTATCCTTTTCCCCGCGCTCGATCATTGCGCGGTATCTCGTCCACTCGTTCTTGACCCACACGGCGTTGAAATATTCTGCCTTCTCACCGAATACGATCATTACCTTTGCGGTTTTAAGCGCGTTGTATATGTACGGCTCGTAATGCTCAGACACCTTATCGCGGAGGCTTACGCGGCTGAAGAATACCTTGTACCCTTCCTCCGTTAAGGCATTATAAAGCTCGTGGGCATCGTAGCTGTCGTCTGTTCTCTCGATATTATGCTCGCGGTCGCTGTCCTTAAAGCAAATGAACACGTCATAGGGCTTTTCTCGGCTCGCCTTCCTGACCCACTCAACACGGATCGCCTCGATCTCGGCTGCCTGCTTTTTGTACGTTCCGACTATGTCTTCGGGTGCCAGAGCGATTGCCCTTTTAACGTCATTTGAGTCAACAAAGGATTCCTCACGGATATTGTTGCAGGTGGGGACTCTCTTGTTTTCGTTGAGGTCTGTGACGTACACAATACCCGCAGAGGCAAGAGCCCGTCCCCAATATGCTTCGTGGTTTTCCGGCTCTTTAAATATTATATTCTCGAAAAGCTCTACTGCGCGCTCGAAATCGCAGTCACGCAGAGCAGACCAAGCGTTTGCTCGGTCGATTACGTGAACGTCATTATCGGCGTCAATCATCCATTTACTGCCGCAGAAATTACACACATAGTAATTGCCTATTCGTGTCAGTTCTCCGCCGCAGGATTTACATTTGTCGAATGTCATCTTGTTCTCCCTATCGACCTGCTAAGCGCTGTCGATGCTGTACATAAATACATATCCATTTTATATTATATCACAACCCTTTTTAAAAAACAAGGTTTTTCTTAAATAATTACCCTTCAAATGCGACATTTAAGCAAAAAAACAGAGACCCCACCATCCCCTCCGGGGACTGTGAGATCTCTGCCTTTTTATAGAGTCCTTTTTGCCAACTTTCTGACGTAAAAGCCCTCCGAGTCGCCCTCGGTATCACACTGAAGTATCAGATATGAAATACCCGTGGGGCAATCCCGGCTCATCGCTATCTTCTTATGCTCTGCTCCGTTTATATAGACGGTTGCGGCATCCTTGATCAAAATGCCGCCCTTTGCAATGACTCTTGCAAGGTTGCCGTAATACTTGCTGTTGCTCTCGAGCACTATCTCTTCCTCTACGACGTAGACCTCGCTTCCGCTAAGCGCCTTTTTATCCATAAGGAGAGCCAAAAGCTCGTCCGCGCTTATCTCGACAGCCTTTGATTGGTCTATCTCGTTTTCTGTCAGGGCAAAGGATTTATCAGTCCAAGCGGTGCCCGCATTCTTGATCTCCTCGCCGTTAGGATATGTAGTCTGCACAATATTCTCCTCCGTTTCAGCCTCATTTTGCGTTTCGTTTTCGGCAACGCTCTGCGTCCCCCCGTCCTGATTTGCAGACGAGTTACATGACGGCAACGTAGCAAATGAGGTCAAAAGCATAGCGGAAATAAGGAAAAATGATAATAATTTTCTTCTCATTTGAAATCCCTTTCTGTGGATATCGTAATGAAGACCTTATAAGATCATACTTATATTTATTATAATCGCATTTATATCATATTTCAATACGGATATTGCTAAATAATATGATAATATTGCTTTTTCGGAGATGCTGCAAAAAAAGAGCAAAGGCGCACCTGCTTTATCGCAGGTGCGCCAAACCCTTACCCTTATTTTATTTTCCGTATTTTTCGATAAATTCAACGATGGGTGTAAAATCGTCGGGAAGTCCGTGCGGATGGTGTCCACAGCCCGCCTTACCTATCGCAACGACCGTTCCGCCGTTCTCGCGGTAATATTTTTCAAGTACAGCGCCGTTCTCGCAATAAGGAACTATCTCGTCCGAATCGCCGTAAACAAGCATTACCGGGATCTTGTTTTCAAGAAGCAGGTGCATCTTGTCTATGGGACTCTCACGGTAGCAGACAAGCTCGGAGAGGGTCATTTCCATAGCATTTAAAAATTCCTCGAGCATGCTGTTGACACCGACTCCGAATCCTGCGGGGCAGGACATGAAATTCATGACCGGAGCGTCAAGATAGAGTGCGGAAACGCACTCGGGATGTCTTGCCGCAAACTTGCTTCCGATAAGTCCTCCGCAGCTCATGCCAACTGGAACGCATTTTTTTGAAAGTCCGTATTCCAAGCTCAAATAGCTTGCAAAGCGAGCCTTAAGGTCAAGATCCTCGTCGCGGCACCATCTTGTCACGTTCTTTATAAACGCGAGATGCCAGCCTCTTTTTACCATCTCCTCCTCAACGTCCTGAAACGCATCAAAGTATTCGGTCTTGAGGAGCCAATTTTTGCCCTCGTTCGCTTCCTTTGGGAAAACGAGTATCGCATCCCTGCCCTCAAACTGAAAATCTATTCTTTTAAAGCCCTTCCATATGCTCTCTGTCATTGCTTTTTACCTCTTTTCGGTTAACACTCTGTCAAGAGTCTACTTTTTATTATAATATGAAATATATGAGAAGAAACGCTATCGCGATCATACCGAGCACCGCAAGCATAGGCAAAAACATAAGCTTTACGGCATCGGTATAGGTCTTCCACTGCTCCTTTAGGGTCGCATGCGGCTTTATTCCTCTGAATTGGCTTTCGGGAGCCTTTTTGCTCTCCTTTTTTCTTCCACTGCCGCTCATATCGGCAACAGTTGAGCCATCATCGATATAAACTATCTTTTCCTTCTTTTTTCCGTCTTTTTTTCCCATATCATTCCTCTTCGAGCTTATGGCACGCCGCAAAATGTCCGTTTCCGTATTCCTTATACTCGGGCGCCACCGTCTTACACTTCTCTGTTGCGTAGGGGCAACGTGTGTGGAAACGGCATCCCTTTGGAGGATTGGTGGGCGACGGTATATCGCCGCTGAGCACGATTCTGTTCATCTTTACGTCGGGATTGGGATTCGGAATGGCCGAGAAGAGCGCCTTTGTGTACGGATGCAGGGGATTTTCGAATATATCCTTCTTATCTCCGTATTCCATCATTGCTCCAAGGTACATTACTCCGACCTTGTCAGATATGAATTTAACTACCGAGAGGTCGTGCGAGATGAAGAGATAGGTCAGATTCATCGATCTCTGCAATTCCTTTAAAAGATTGATGATCTGCGCCTGGATCGACACGTCGAGAGCCGAAACGGGCTCATCGCAGACAACGAGCTTCGGCTTTACCGAAAGCGCGCGAGCGATACATATTCTCTGTCTCTGTCCGCCCGAAAACTCGTGCGGATATCTCTCGTAATAGTAGTCGCGGAGTCCGCATTTTTCCATAAGATCCATAACGTAGGACTTGACCTCGTCACGCGGAACTATTCCGTGAACCTTTACGGGCTCGGAGAGTATATCTCCGACAGTTGCTCTCGGAGGAAGCGATGAATAGGGATCCTGGAAAATGATCTGCATATCCGTGCGCAGGCGGCGCATCTTCGACCTTGAATACTTGGTGATGTCCTCGCCGTTAAAGATGATCTTTCCGCCGCTCGGCTGATGGAGCTTCAGGATAGCGCGTCCCATTGTGGTTTTGCCGCATCCCGATTCTCCAACGATTCCAAGCGTTTCTCCCGCCTTAAGCTTGAACGAAACGCCGTCTACCGCGACAAGCTTTTTTGTAACCTTTCCAAAAAGATTCTTCTCTACGGGGAAGGATTTTGAAAGCGAGCAGACCTCAAGAATAACGTCGGAATCCTCTCCGGTTTCTGCCGCATTGCTCTTATTATCCGTCATTTTCCTTCCTCCTCTCCGTAAAGATGGCAAGCGACCTTATGTGTGGGGCTTACCTGTATCATGCAGGGGTATTCACCCGAGCATTTGCCGACACAGCGCGAGCATCTCTCCTTGAAATAGCAGTGGTCGGGCATATTTATCGGGTTTGGCACGTTTCCGGGGATGTTGAAGAGCACGTCCGAATCCGAATCCATAGTAGGCTTTGATTTCTGGAGTCCTATCGTATAGGGATGGAGCGGATTATGGAATATCTCCTGCACCGTTCCCTGCTCTATGACACGTCCCGCGTACATAACCACAACGTAGTCCGCCATTTCGGCAACGACACCGAGGTCATGCGTAATAAGCAATATCGAGCCGTTTATCTTTGTCTTAAGCTCACGGAAGAGGTCGAGTATCTGCGCCTGAATGGTTACGTCAAGCGCGGTGGTCGGCTCGTCCGCGATGATAAGCCTCGGATTGCAGGCAAGCGCCATTGCGATCATTACTCTCTGTCTCATACCTCCCGAAAGCTCGTGGGGGTATGCCTTATAAACACGCTCGGGGGCGGCTATGCCGACAAGCTCAAGCATCTCAAGCGATTTAGCCTTTGCCATTGCCTTTGTAGCTCCCGGAACGTGAACGAAGGTTACCTCGTCAAGCTGATTTCCTATCGTGAATACGGGATTGAGCGAGGTCATAGGCTCCTGGAAGATCATTGCGATCTGGCGGCCTCTTATACGGTATATCTCGTTTACGGGCATATTTGCGATATCGTAAACCTTTTCCTCGGTCTGATAGCACTCCTTGCCGTCCTCTCCGATGCTCACGATGGGATTTCCCTTTTTATCTCTGCAAAAATCCTGCGAATTGAAGCGAATGGAGCCGGAGACGATCTGTCCCTGAGGCCCTTGAACGAGCTGCATTACCGACATACTCGTAACGCTCTTTCCGCATCCCGATTCGCCGACTATGCCGACGGTCGAGTTCTTCGGCACGTCAAAGGAAACGCCGTTTACCGCCTTTACGGTTCCCTGATCGGTGAAGAAATAAGTATGAAGATCCTCGATCTCAAGGATATTCTCCTCATTTTTCATCTTGCTTACAAACTCGCTCTCATCCGCCTTGCGGTGCTTTTTCTTTTCAAGCTCGCGAGTGATGGCGCGGTTTTTCTTGGTTATCTCTCTGATTTCCTTACCCGTGAGATAGTGGGTGTTCTTTTTTGTATTCTCTGCCACGTCGGTTTACCTCCTTGCCTTAGGATCGAGCGCATCGCGGAGTCCGTCTCCGACAAAGTTGAATCCGAGAACGGCTATTACGATGCAGATTCCGGGAGGTGCCCAGACGTTGATGAAGTTTTCAAGGATATTGAGATCCTTTGCGGCGTTGATCATAGTTCCCCAAGCCGCATAGGGGGGCTGAACTCCCATATTAAGGAATGAGAGCGACGCCTCGTAAAGTATCATACTGCCAAGGCTCAGAGTCATTGAAACTATAAGCTGGGGCATTACGTTGGGGATAAGGTGCTTGAATATCTTTCTTCCCGTGGAATATCCCATTGCCTCTGCCGCTACCATATACTCCTGCTCACGCAAGGAGAGTATCTGTCCTCTGACAAGTCTTGCCGTTCCCGGCCAAGAGAAGAGAGTGAGGAACGCCATAAGGAAATATATGCGGTATCTCGGGTCTCCCATCATCGCCTGAAGCGCCGAGGGGTGCTCCATCTCACCGTACGCGGTAAGCAGAGTACCGAAAACGAGCATTATCGGGAATCCCGGAATACACATGAGAATATCGCATATTCTCATTATCACGTTATCGATAAAGCCGCCGAAATATCCGGCTATACCGCCAAGTATTACTCCTATAACGGTGATTATAAATACCGAGATAAATCCGATTATAAGCGATATGCGTCCTCCGTACATCAAGCGCACGAATACGTCATATCCCGTTTTATCTGTTCCGAGAAGGTGATCCTTGCTTATAGGCGCCAGAGAATTTTCTTTCTCTGTCTTTTCAGTCACCTGATACATGGTAAAGGTCTTGCCGTCCTCCTCGTAGGTTACGGTCTTTGTAGTATACTCGACCGTGGGGGATTCGTCCACCTCTATTTCGCCCCATCTATTATAGATCACGGGACCCAAGAAGCAGAAAATGAAGAGAAATACGAGCATTATAAGTCCCGCAACGCTAAGCTTTGAGCGGAAGAAGCGGCGAACCACCATTCTTCCCGGGGACATGAGTCTTACGTTCTTCTCAAGAGGCTCTTCGGTATCCGCGCTTTGGGAATTTACAAGCGCCTCTTCGATTTCCTGATTATTTATCTTTTGCTCTTCCATACGACCTCCTTACTGCAGCTTGACGCGCGGGTCAACCACCGCGTACATAAGGTCTGCCAAGAGTACTCCGATGATACTGAGCAATGCAAGGAACATATTGTATCCCATTATTACCGGAATGTCGCACACGACCATTGCCTGATACGCTATATTACCGATTCCCGGCAGGTCGAATATCTGCTCTGTGATTATCGCGCCCGAAAAGAGCGAGGGCAGAAGTCCCGCAAGGCTGGTTACAAGCGGTATCATGGTATTGCGGAAAGCGTGCTTATATATAACGACCTTTTCTTTAAGTCCCTTTGCTCTTGCGGTACGGATATAGTCGGAATTGAGGACCTCGAGCATATTTGTTCTTGTCATTCTCATTCTGCCGCCTATGCTGAGTATTACCACCGTCATTATAGGCAAAATAAGGTATCTCACATACTCAAGAGCATACGCCATACCGAGCGTGGATTTAGTCGCGTCACCGAGTCCCGACGACGGCAATATTCCAAGCTCTATGGCAAATATCCCCTTTAGCACTTGCCCGAAGAAGAACGCCGGCAGTGATATTCCTATCATTACAAGCACCGTAACGAGATAGTCACGGAAGGAATACTGATGCGTTGCCGCGGTAATTCCGAGAGGGATCGCGATCATAAACTCAAGAACCGTTGCGATAGCGGCTATAAGGAAGGACACGAACATGTTTTCCTTGATAACGTCGACAACGGGTCGTCCGTACTTAAAGCTGTTGCCGAAATCAAAGGTCACGATGCGCTTGAGCCACTCACCGTAATCCATACTGTACATTTCGGTAATAGCTTCCTTCGTTTCATCCGACACCGTTGCTCCGCCCACGTTTATCTCGTTTATCTTATTCTCCGCAAAGCTTGAGGGCATGTTCTGAATAAGCGTGAAGATTATGAGGGATACACCGAGCAATATCAGCACTGAAAGAAGAAGTCTTTTTACTATGTATTTTAACATAAAATTCTCCAAATCAATTTACGGCTCGGGATGGGGCTCTCCCATCCCGAATATTGCCGTATTAGCGTTTATCAGTCTGCGAATTCGATCTCCCAGATGTGATCGAGGGGAGATGTGTAGGGATTGATCTCGGAGGGCATGGACGAGCTCTTTATAACGTTTGCGTTATATGCGTAGAGCACGTCTCTCTGGTATACGGGAAGCTCAACCGCAAGGTCAAGCACGTATCCCATTGCTTCCTTATAGAGATCGATACGCTCTTCCCTATCCTCTGTTTCGCGCGCCTCGTCGATAACGTCGCTGAGGTCGTCAAGAATATCGTTCTCCTCGGGATAAGCGCTGGGAGAAGCAAGGATCTCACGGTAGCCCCATGCGAGAACGCTGGTTGCCGTTGAATTCTTGTGATATACCTGATACATATCGGGGTCAACTGTGCTTCCCCAAGCCGCTGCCCAAACTGCAAGCGAGCCTGTGGTGAGCTTTGTAAGTGCCTGTGTATCTGCTACTACCTCGATGTCCCAACCCATCTCGTTGAGGATCTCTGCCGCCTTACGGAATACAAGGTAGGTGGGGTGCTCTGTGAGGTCTGCACCCGCGATGGTGAACTTAAGCTTAAGCTTGCTGTCACCTGCGGAAACGCCTGCTTCATTCATATAGTACTGGATCTTCTCTTTTGCACTGTTTTCGTCAAACTTAAGAGCGGGATAATCGTGTCCGTTGATTCTGTCGTTGTCACCGAGCTCGGTCTTGGGGTACGCCCAGCTTACAGTGGACATAGGCCAATAGATATTCTCCGCTGTACCTACGCTATAATAGCTGAGTGCGAGAGAGGTATCCATTGCACACATGATCGCCTTACGGATATTGATATCCGGAACCTTACCTGCGTTGATACCGATATAACCGTATCCGAGCTGGTCTGTGCTTACCTTATTGATTCCGCTTGATGCAAGCGAATTGAGCTTATCGATATTGTACTGTGTGTACTGGGGAGAGATGTAGTGAACAGATCCCTCCTCAAGTGCTACGATCGCGTTGGATGCGCTTACAACTCTGTAACGCACCTTCTCGATCTTAGCAGGGCCCATCAAGAAATGTTCGTTTCTCTTGAAATATACTACGTTGTCCGAGAAGAATCCGCTC
>JAZUBI010000061.1:0-1331 GCA_045638385.1 Eubacteriales bacterium | reverse complement strand
TATATTGTGACGAGGTCGTCACGTCTCCGAGCTTGAAACCGAGGCTCCGGAAACAGGGCGTACATATAGCGCCGTCCGCGAGCTTAACGTGTCCCTTAACGAGGGTCGATTTTCCGCATTTCATACATTTAGCCATAACTTTTATCACCTCCATAATCAGTATATAGACAAAATTACCGATTGACAACACTATAAACAGGGATTATAGTGGACGTAGGTGATTCGTATATATAGGTTCGGTTAAGTGGGACAGGGGGTCCTAAACCGCTTGAAAACGCGGGAATCCGTTCTTCAACTATTCCTAAAATCACAATTTTTACTATATTCGGGGTAGGGTAGAACAGGAACCAAAACCATTAAAAACTGAATAAATGTATATTAAATCACCTAAAAGATTGTTAAGAATCGAGGAGGTGATTTTTTTAATGAGAAATGAGAGCTATCAGCAATTCGCCATCGTCGCAGCAGACTCGGCTCAACAGCTAACTGAGCAGCTCAATCAAAAGCTCTACGAATTGAGAGACAGGCGTCCTCAAGTGACATTTGAGGGATTAATCGCTCGCATAAGCTACAGCGAGAACGTTTCGATCCCGGAGGATCTCGTCGATCATTATGAGCTTGCCGGTGTGAGACTCCGCTGCGGAGCGTGTCCGTTCTTCGAGCCTCGTCGCAATATGGACGGCTCTGAGGATAAGCGGGCGAAGTGGGGCGCGTGTCCTTGCGCTTCTTACGGAAGAACATCCAGGGACTCAAGAGTATGTGAAAGATTATTCGAAATGTTGAACAGCGGGGAGGTGCGGTTATGCTTAGCGGAATCGGAAGATTGATCAGAGAACACAGAGAGGGCGTCGGAATGGCGCTGATCGGAATCGGTTTCTTTTGGCTGATGGGCGTAGCCGGGACGGACGACTTTAATACTATGCAGCACGTTTTTAATCCGGTGCTCCCGCTGGTAATTAAATCGGCTTTCGGTCTCCTGATCACGGGAGCCGGCGTCAGGATCTTGAACGGAGGCGAGTGATATGAGAGTGATCTACAAGGAACCAGGCAAGGAACCGCGGACGATAGTCATTCCGAACGAGCTCAAGGTTCTCCAGAATCTCGTCGGAGGTTACATCGAAACACTCAAGATCGCGGACAACGTCGTCATGATCTTCAATGAAGAGGGCAAGCTGCTCGATCTCGCTCCGAATTTCTTCGTTGGTGCGATCGGAGACGTGATCCTCGGACCGGTGATCATAGCCGGAGAGGACGGCGAGGATTTTACATCACTATCAGAGGACGACGCTGCTTTTATCGGCGGGATCCTGAGAGGAGGGTTCGACATATGA
>JAZUBI010000060.1:0-1018 GCA_045638385.1 Eubacteriales bacterium | reverse complement strand
TGACAATTGACAATTACCTACCGGATGGAAGTTATCGTTATCGTTAACGTTATCGTTGGCAGTGAAGCGCGCGCTTCACTGCCATGCCACCCCAAAAATAAACTTTTTTCACCTTGAAAAGGTTATTTCGCACGTTTCATTCATCCATAGATATACAAGAAAGACCGTATCCATCGAGGATTCGGCCTTTCAGTTTTCCTAGTTTCCTATAGTATCTTAACGTGAGTTCGATATAAGAACAAGCTGCTTCTATTCTCCTCCTAGGTTAGGAGGCCGATGCGGTATGATAGCATCGGTAGCGACAACTGCCGGTTTATCGGCACAAAGGAGTGCCGAAGGCCTTTCCCCTCGCAGAGGGGGAGGTGGTACAATTATTTGCAAAAAAATACCCCCTCCGCTACGCTTCGTTACGCTCCCTTACGGGTCCTCCGTCGCACAGAGCACTGTGCTCCCCTCACTCGGCACGACTTGGCATTTAGCCAACCCTCTAAAGGCCTCGCTACGCCCCCTAATTTAAGGGGACAAATCCCTAAGGAATCCTTATATCGAACTCACGTTATCTTATGATTATCCTTTGCCTTCCTTAACCAAATGTCTAGATAAAGCTTTCCCTTTTAGACCAGGGAAAACGCATTATAAAGTTTGATGAGATTCTTGGTGGTTAATCATTGATTGTTTGCGCTTTGCAAACTCCCCCTCTGTTCATAGAGGGGGTGCCCGTAGGGCGGGGGCGTTATAAGCGAAGCGCGTAGTTAATACAATGCGATGCTGATTCTCCGCACTTCGTTTGAAACTCCCTCCGCTCCACTACGTTCCGCTCGTCCCTCTATAAACAGAGGGACAGTTAGTTAGACGTTTCCATTAAGATGTTTCTATAATGCGTTTTCCCTGTTCTATGGTTGCACTACACATTACCTTCGCGAGGATAAACTATTCTCCTCGCGAGAGTAAGATATTCTCCTCGCGGGGATAAAGTATTCTCTTCGCGAGGATAATAACTTTTGTGTGGATAGTTTTC
>JAZUBI010000059.1:0-8717 GCA_045638385.1 Eubacteriales bacterium | reverse complement strand
CGTCTTTATATTTTTGTTTGATTTTCTCCTTTTGAATTACAATTTTTTAATGGATATACAAGAAAAAAATAATAAAAACACCGAGGATATTTTACCAGAAAAAAGCGCGCGGCGGCTGAAATTTCAGCCGCCGCGAGTTTGCCTAAAGCTACGTATCCAAGCATACACAATTTATTCTGTATGTATCTTTGATCCGTGTGAGATATAAAATATAGGTTTCTCCTCTGCAAAAGTTAGGCGTAAATGTCGAATAAGAAGGCGTTCCGCTTGGATATAAAACACTTTGGTATTCACTATCACCCCGGATGAGAACATAAGCGTCAAATTTCTGCTCGACTCCTACACCTTTGATATTATCTAACAATTCAAATTCAATATGTTGTCCGGTTCCATCAAAATCTATACACTTTGCCCTTACAACATTGGTCGTGTCTTTCGACGGCGATCCGTAGATCTGCTTATATTTCTTTTCCTCGGTTTCGCAAGAGCAAACAGCAAGCAAAGTAAATACTATTATTAAAACGGCAAATATCCTTTTCATTGTCCCTCCTATAAAAATCATTTTATTCAAGCAACGAGTTAATATACGTAAGATGGGTAAGTTGATGTTTCAATAAAAAAGCACACAGATAGCCTGTACCCGACCTCTGTGTGCTAAATATTCGTTACTTTTTCCCGTGCAACAAATTTAAGCGTGGCAATCGGGTTTTTTGAGAAATATTTTCTCCTCTTAATTTCATTATAGCATCACATTTTGGATTTGTCAACAGAAATCATAAAAAACATTTTCAGAGCATTAATTCACTTATTTTTATATTTCATTCTCTTTTTATTTGACAAGCGGTATTTTTTGTGCTATAATAATATATTACAGCGATACCACCAAAATCCGATCAAGAGAGGAGGCTTTTACATGGGAGAAAAATTTAAAGAGGATGATTTTTGGGATCTCAGCAAATACTCAAAGCCCACAACATCATCACGAATAAGCCACGAACAATATTCCAAAAGCAGGACGTCAGCAGTTGAGATAAGCGACACCCATAATTACAGGACAAGCCCCTCGGATATTGACGTTTCAGACACGGTGATAACCAGATTTATCCCTCCCCACAGCGACTCTAATTTTGTAAAGAAAAACATAATACTTGAGTACGAGCCTCAAAATCCGCTTATCAAGAAGGTAACTTTATATTCGGATAAAGCATGCAACGAGCTCTTTGTCGAGGACAATCTCTTTATAAGAGAGCGCAGGGCTCTGCTTGACCGAACAACGACATTTAAGGAGCACGTTCCCTTTTACTCATATGCTCCGAGATATTCGCAATTAAACAAGGCTCAGCTCAACTGGTATATATGGTGGAGACAGAATGCGCGTAATCAGAAATTTATCAAAACAGACGAATCCTACGTTATGCTCTACGCATACGAGCTTGCGGCAACAACAGCCGATGAGGATAAGTACGCGTCCTTAGATATGCTCTGCTCGCTGATCACAGAAATACCTACGTCTGATCTCGGAATTGTTTATAAGATAATAATCAGAGACATAATTTGTGATTTCTGCTTGATACACAATCTTCCGTCTCCTGTTCACAGGCTTTCGAGGATAGAGCGCCAGGTGCTTTTCGGATCGTTCCTGCCTGAGTTCTTTATCGACTTCTCACAAACGAGAGAATACTGTGCGCCGATTCTGGCATCCACCTCTCTGTACGATTACAGGAGAAGCAAATGCTATAATGATTCTAACGCAGATATCTTTAAAAATGCAATCACCGGTGCAATAAATTCTGCCATAATCAACGAGGATGCCTTTACCTCAATTACCTCATTCACTAAAGGAATTTACAACGGAGTAACCGTGGACAGACATCCATTTCCTCGCATGGTCAACATTGCAAATAAGGATGTGAAGATCGAGGTCATATATTACGAGCTTTCAAATATCAAATCTGAAATCACAGACCTTGTCCGCTACTCTGAAAACAAGGTGCGCGAGCATCTTGGAATTAAAAACAAAATACACGTTCTTGCGGTAAATCCCGCGGCTCGAGCTGCAATAGATGACTTTTTTGAAATCAATTTCCCTGCTCAGCAGTTTATTGACAGACGCCGCAAGGAGGCAAGGCTGCCCACCGATGAGCACAACGATTACGATAAGCTCTACGACGTTCCAAAGGTGGAAATTTCGCCTGAGCGCGCTTTGGAGATCGACCGTGAATCATGGGATACGACCCGAAAGCTCACCGAAGCATTTGAGGACACAAGTAATACAAGCAAGATCGCATCGGATCAACCCATAGCACTCGAGATCGAAACCATCTCGGACACGCCCGCTCTTGTAGAGGAGCATGTCACTTCAATTAATGAAGCTCCGTCCGACGAGCAAGGAGTATATGCTCAGCTATATCAACAGCTTGGTGCGATCGCGTCCTTTATCAATCTTTGCCGTGGCTCATCAGGAGCCGAACAAAAGAAATTCGCGCTCTCACACGGCATGAGCCGCGACGGAATTGCGGACAAAATCAACGAGGCGGCTGTTGAGCTCTTTGGAGACATCATTCTTGAAGAAAACGATGACCGCTATCTAATTATTGAAGATTATCTGTTTTTATTTAATTAAATTCAAAGGAAACATCTTATGGAAAATAAAAATATTACTCCCGAAGTACCGAGAAGGATACTTTCCTCTCTTCTCTCAAGCGTTTCTGCCGGTGTAGTACCGAGATCAGGAGCTCCTTATATGGCAATAGGAAGAAAGGATGAAATATCCGCTCTTCTTTCCGACCTTGAAGAGATAAACGAGGGCGGAGGCGCTATGCGCTTTCTTATTGGACGCTACGGAAGCGGAAAAAGCTTTCTTATTCAGCTTATCCGCGGATATGCTCTCGAAAAGGACTTTTTGACGGCAGATTGTGATCTTTCTCCCGAAAGACGTCTATGCGGTAGCGGTCATGGAGGAATATCCACCTACCGCGAGCTTATGAAAAATCTTGCCTCAAAATCCTCGCCGGACGGCGGCGCCCTCTCAAAAATTATTGTCCGCTGGACCTCAAAGCTCCGCAATGAATTGATCGAATCGGGAATTTCTCCCGATTCGGAGGAGATACACAGACAGCTTGGTCGAAAGGTACACTCGGAGCTTGACGACCTCGAATTCATGGTTGGCGGATTTGATTTTGCGCGAGTCATTTTTGAGTATTACATTGCAAGCGTTTCGGACGGCGAAGAGGCAAACGCCAAAATGAGTGCTTGCTTGCGTTGGCTCCGCGGCGAATTTTCCAACAAGACCGAGGCTAAAAATGCGCTCGGATTCCCTATCTCTGTCATTATTGACGATGATAACTGGTACGACTTTTTAAAGCTTTGGGCTGCGCTTTCAAAGAAGATCGGCTACCGCGGTCTTGTGGTTTTCATTGACGAATGCGTAAACCTCTACAAGATCCCCAACAGAATAAGCCGTGAGAACAATTATGAAAAGATCCTTTCCATGTTTAACGACACACTTCAAGGTCGCGCTCCCGGACTTGATATAATATTCGGCGGTACCCCCCAGTTCCTTGAGGACACGCGAAGAGGACTTTTCAGCTACGAAGCTTTACGCTCGCGCCTTTGTGACAGCCGCTTTGCGCTGGACGGATTTAAAAACCTAATCGGTCCCGTTATCCGTCTTCGCCGCCTTACCGATGACGAGCTTTTTGCCCTGATACAGCGAATAACAACACTTTACTCACAGTATTACAAGTGGGAATGCACCGTAACAAACGAGGATAGGCTCAAATTTTTGAATATTTGCCTTTCAAGAGCAGGCGCTGACAATATGATCACTCCCCGCGAAATGCTCCGCGATTACATGACGGTGTTGAATATTCTCATGCAAAACCCCGATGCAAGCTTTGACGACGTAGTGGGAAGTCACGTTACTCTCAAAACCGATGAAGAGGACGATACGCCCCCGCCCGAAAAGCCTGCCGAACAAAAAAGATTTTCTGCTGACGATATAGAATTTTAATTATTTTAAAGGAGGACAAGATGACAGAGGCTGATAGAATTTTTGAGCGCTTTCCCGATTTTATCAGAGAGTATATATATTCTCACTCATGGGAGACCCTCAGAAGTGTACAGATAGCGGCGGCAAGGTCTATTTTTGATACAGAAAACAACCTTTTACTTACCTCCTCTACCGCAAGCGGCAAGACTGAGGCTGCCTTTTTCCCTATTCTTTCCCTATTGCACGAGGACCCCTCGGCAACAGTTGGCGTGCTTTATATTGCTCCCCTTAAGAGCCTTATAAACGACCAATTTGAGCGCCTTGAGGAGCTCCTTGATATAACCGGAATAAAGGTCACGCATTGGCACGGAGACGTGGCAATGTCGCACAAAAAGAAGCTTCTTGAGAAGCCTCAGGGCATATTGCAGATCACTCCAGAGTCACTTGAGGCAATGCTCATAAACCGTTCGAACGATATTCCACGCATATTCGGCGATCTTCGCTTTATAGTGATTGATGAAATACACACCTTGACAGGTACCGACCGCGGAAATCAGATAATTTGCCAGCTTTCGCGAATTGCTCATCTTATAGGCTATCATCCGCGAAGAATAGGTCTTTCTGCTACTATCGGAGATCCTACGCTCGCCGCACAGTGGCTGACGGCAGATTCGGGACGCGATATTGATATTCCCTCTCTACCGCAGGAAAAAATAAGATGGAGACTCGGCATCGAGCATTTTTACATTCAAAATCCTGAGCTTGAGACGCCCGCAAACGCAAATGATGAGAATGCCGCAAGCACTGCACCGCAAAACCCCTCATACGGAAACATCAAACAAAAAAAGCCTTACGCCATCGATCCCGGATACGAATACGTATATGATTGCGTAAAGGACAAAAAATCGCTTGTCTTCTCAAACTCCAGAGAGGAGACCGAATACGTGTGCGCCACTCTCCGTCAGATCGCTTCGATGAGAAAGGATGACGATAGGCACATACTGATACATCACGGAAATCTCTCCGCTTCACTGCGCGAGGAAGCGGAAATGAAAATGCGCAACGATGAAGACCATGCGGTGACATGCGCCACTGTTACAATGGAGCTTGGAATAGATATAGGTCGTCTTGAACGAGTTATGCAGATCGAAGCACCAAACACCGTTTCAAGCTTTCTGCAAAGACTTGGGCGCTCGGGCCGAAGAGGCGATCCGCCGGAAATGATGATGGTATTCCGTGAGGAGGATCCGCTCCCCAACACGCCCCTCCCCCAGCTTATTCCCTGGGAGCTTTTGCGCGGCATAGCGATAATACAGCTTTATATTGAAGAAAGATTTATAGAACCGCCCCAGAGAAAGGCACTTCCGTTCAGTCTTCTCTTCCATCAGACGCTTTCCGTTCTTGCTTCATCGGGAGAGCTTACCGCCAAAAAGCTCGCTCAAAAGGTTTTATCTCTCCCCCCATTCAGCTCGGTCAGCGAAGAGGATTACAAGACCTTGCTCGTTTCTATGCTCAACAACGAGTTTATTGAAATGACAGAGGAAAAGGGTCTCATTGTCGGTCTTACCGGCGAAAGACTCCTTAAGAGCTTTAAGTTCTATGCGGTATTCAAGGACAGCGAGGATTTCACCGTACGTTGTGGGTCGGATGAGATAGGTACCATAACAACTCCCCCTCCCGTTGGAGATAGATTTGCCTTGGCGGGACGAGTATGGGAGGTTGAAGAGCTCGATCTATCCCACAAGCTGGTTTATGTAAAAAAAGTGGAGGGTAAAATGGAGATATCCTGGCCCGGAGATTTTGGTGAGATACACACCAAAATTTTGCGCCGTATGAAGCAAATACTTATTGAGGATACAATTTACCCATACCTTAAGGAAAACGCCGTAAAGCGTCTTATTCAAGCCAGAAAAACCGCAAGAAACACCGGCATGCTTGAGCATTCGCTTGTTCATCTGGGCGGTTACTCTTGGTGTCTCTTCCCCTGGCTCGGAACGCGCTCGTTCAGAACCTTGCGAAAATTCATTCAAAAGAATTCAAAGGAAAATAACATCAACAGCATTGAATTTGAGGGCTGCTACTATATCACCTTCAAGATGGAGAAGATCACCGATATCAACTTCATCACCCATCTTCTTAACCGTGTGGAGCGTGAAGGCATTGATAAAAGTGCCCTTGTCGAAACGGGAGAAATACCGATATTTGAAAAATACGACAATTACGTTCCATACGATCTTTTGCGCAAGGCATATGCCTCCGATAAGCTTCGTGCCGATGAAGCAGAGGATCAGATAAAAAAGATATTTGATGAATTCAAATAAAGCACAAAACGCAACGGCATTGCCGTTGCGTTTTGCTTATCAAATATATTTTATCCGACCTTCGTCGTGCTTATACTCATCTGTGTTCTATGTTAAAATATATATTAAAATCCTTAACTGTAACTAAGGAACAGAGATTACAGAGATTTCTGCATATTTGAATTATTTCGCGTAGTCAACTGCGCGACTTTCGCGAATAAGATTGATCTTGATCTGTCCCGGATACTTGACCTCGGCCTGGATCTTCGCCGCCATCTCGCGAGCAATCACCTTCATACCTGCATCATTTACTTCCTCGGGCTTGACCATAACTCTGATTTCACGTCCTGCTTGGATTGCATACGCCTTATCTATTCCGCTAAAGCTCTTTGCAATTTCCTCAAGCTTTTCAAGACGCTTGATGTAATTTTCCATATCCTCGCGTCTTGCTCCGGGTCTTGCCGCGCTTATAGCGTCAGCTGCCTGAACGAGTATCGCGATTATCGTCTTAGGCTCTACGTCGTTGTGGTGGGCCTCGATTGCGTGAACCACCTCACGGCTCTCCTTATACTTCTTAGCGGCGTTTACACCGATCTCAACGTGTGATCCCTCAACGTCGTGCGGGAATGCCTTACCGATATCGTGGAGAAGACCTGCTCTCTTTGCGAGATTTGAATCTACGCCGAGCTCATCTGCCATAATACCTGCCAAGAATGCAACCTCAATAGAATGCTTGAGGACGTTCTGTCCGTAGCTTGTTCTGTACTTGAGTCTTCCGAGCAATTTTACAAGCTCGGGATTTATTCCGTGGATTCCAACCTCAAAGGTCGCTCTCTCACCGGCCTGCTTAACCGATGCATCCACTTCCTTTTGCGCCTTCTCTACCATTTCCTCAATTCTTGTGGGATGGATTCTTCCGTCCGAAATGAGTCTTTCAAGCGCAATTCTTGCAACCTCACGCCTTACAGGATCAAATCCCGAGAGCGTAATGGTTTCGGGTGTGTCGTCGATTATAAGCTCGACACCCGTAAGTGTTTCGATCTTCTGGATGTTTCTTCCCTCTCGACCGATAATTCTTCCCTTCATATCCTCGCTGGGAATAGCGACACTGGATACAGTGGATTCCGATACGTTATCTGATGCGTATCTCTGAATTGCAAGCGAAATGATGTTCTTTGACTTCTCATCCGCTTCTTCCTTGAACTGAGCCTCAAGCTCGTCCAAGCGCTGAGCTAATTCGTGCTTTGTCTCTGACTCCACACGCTCGAAAAGCTCTTCTTTTGCTTTTTCAACCGTGATACCCGAAATTTCTTCGAGCCTCTTTAGCTGTAATCTAAGTACTTCGTTGTGCTGCTCACGGATCTCTTCGTTTTCCTTGATCTTTTTATCAAGAAGCTCATTCTTACGCTCAAGAGCCTCCGTCTTTTTATCAATAGTTTCCTCTTTCTGGGCAACTCTGTTTTCGAGACGGGACATCTCCTTACGTCTTTCCTTGATCTCGCGTTCAAGCTCGTTTCGCTGAGCCATTATTGTCTCTTTCGCTTCAATTAACGCTTCCTTCTTTGAAGATTCTGCGTTCTTTTTAGCATCCTCAACGATCTTTTTCGCCTCGGCTTCGGCAGATCCTATCTTTGCCTCGCCGACCTTCTTTCTGATAAGAAAACCTACGATAATTCCAAGAGCAACGCCAACTGCTGCGCCGATTGCGGCATACAGAAAAGGCATTTTTGTTCCTCCTTGAATTTTTTGGAGCAATGTCAAGGTACATCCAAGGGGTATCTGCTCCCGTATATCCCCTAAACTAATAATATACCTTCTTATATTATACATAAAAAGCGGCGTCTTGTCAATAGCTTTTTAAAGCTACATCGACAAAACGCCGCTTAATTCATAAAATATTTACGATTAGATGCGCAGCTCTTATTTTCCTGCCACGCTCATATCCTTAACAAGCACATCGGGAGCACCGAACACGGTAAATCCGCCGGGTATTCCCCACTTGACCTCATTTGAAAGAGAGTCTATACTCTTAAGAAGCTCAAAGAAGTTTCCTGCAACAGTAAACGACTTGATAGGTCCTGCCTTCTTGCCGTCCTTAATAAGGAATCCTTCGCTTTCGACCGAGAAATCTCCGGTGATGGCATTAGCACCTGCGTGGAGTCCCTTTACACCGGTTACGTAAATACCGTCTACCGCTTTAGCAAAGAGATCGTCGAGCGTATCCTCGCCTGCGGAAATCGCAAAGTTATAAGGAGCAATATTTCCGCCTCTGCGGCCGTTGCCCGTTGTCTGCTTGCCTGTCTTTATAGCGGTGGTAAGGTCATAGAGGAGAGTGTTGAGAACACCGTTCTCTACAACGTTCTTCTTATAGGTTGCAACGCCTTCCTCGTCAAAGGGAGTCTGCACGGGGCATCCCTCTCTCATTG
>JAZUBI010000058.1:0-19410 GCA_045638385.1 Eubacteriales bacterium | reverse complement strand
CGTACAGGCTAACCTTCCGGAAGGCGACTCTGTAAGATTTATCTTCGACGAGTATTCACTCGCTGAGGCTGATCTTGTTAAGATCGTCGGCAAGCTGCTCGCAGCTATCGCTGTCGTCGGTCCTAAGATGTTCGCATACATCACAGGAACACCAGCGTCGGAATAATTAGCGACGGACGGAAAGCGTCTCCGGATCTGTCGAGCATGACAAAGGCGGAGCTCTCCGCTTACGCTGAGGAGCTCGGCATTTCGGTCCGCTCGTCATGGACTAAGGCGCAAATAATCGAAGCTATCGAGGCGGCTCTTTAACGGGTCGCCTCATTTCGTGAGGTAATACATTATGGCAATGATTGACAAGGTAAGGAACGCGTTAAGAATCTCGGTCGCTGATAACGCTGCAATAAACGAGGAGCTCACCGATCTCATTGAGGCGGCAAAGCTGGATCTCGGAATTGCCGGCGTCGTAGTTCCTCAGACCGTGGATCCAATCGTCACGAAGGCTATTATCACCTATTGCAAATTGTCGTTCGGTCTCCCTGAGGATTATGACAGGCTTAAAAGATCATACGACGAGCAGAAGGCTCAGCTCTCGAACGCGACGGGTTACACAAATTGGGAGGTGTCCGAGTAATGTACGACGGTATTGCAATTCTGAAAACATACGAAACGACGGGACGCGACAAGAGCGGGAATCCGATCAAGACGGAAGTCAAGAGGACCGTTTTCGTTCAGCCTCGGGGCGTCTATGCTTCGGAGTTCTATAACGCCGCTCAGCTCGGACTACAGCCGTCCCTGACGCTGTATATGACTAACCGGAACGACTACCAGGGCGAGAAGGTCCTCGAGTTCGACGGTAAAGAGTACAGCGTTATCCGGGTCGATTGGACCGCTCAGAGGGACGGGATCTCGCTGATATGTGAGGAGCGTGTTCGTAATGGCTGATAGCGTAGCGGAACAGCTGACGAGGATCCTCGACGATTACGGAGACGATGTTAAGAATATCGCCAGGAAGGACGCTAAAAAAGCGGGCAGACAAACAGCGAAAGAGCTGAAAAATGTTTCGCCTAAAGAATCCGGCGATTATGCAAGCGGGTGGGCGGTAAAACAGGTCGACGAAGATACTGTCACCGTCTACAATCGCAAAATGCCAGGTCTCGCTCATTTGCTCGAGAAGGGACACCTTATCCGGAATAAAAAAGGGACATACGGACGGGCTCCGGCTCATCCGCATATCGCTCCGGTCGAGGCAGAACAGGTCGAGCAATTTATCAGCAATGTCGAGAGAGATATACAGAGGTAATCACTTATGACACTATTCGAAATCTTAACAAATCCTCAAAGCGGTCTCGGAATTCCTTGCGCGTATTCGCATTTTAGGGACGACGAAGTTCCTGAGGCGCCTCCGTACTTGGTTTATATTGGGAACGGACAAGATACTTTTGAGGCTGATAATACATATTATTGGGCTCGCAATCGTTACCAAATAGAGTATTATTTCACGATTAAAGACGAAGATCAGGAGAAAGCTATCGAGGATCTACTCCTCGAAAACGGTTATCTCTACGAGAAGAGCGAGGACGTCTATATCGAAGATCAAGGCGTTTTCGTGATTTATTACAACGTTTAAGGAAGGAGTCAATTCAATGGCTAACAAAGTGGAATTCGGAATTAGTCAGCTCCACGTCGGAACATATACCGTCGATGATGAGGGCAATGTTACGCTCGGGACTCCGTATCATCAGAGGGGAGCCGTTTCGTTCTCTCCTGAGGAACAGAGCGAGCTGACAAACTTTTACGCTGACAATATCGTATATTGGAGCGGTTACTCCGGAGGATCCTTCGAGGGAGATCTCGAAGTCGCTAAGTTCGACGACGCATTTAAAACGCAGTTCCTGGGATATAGGACGCTCACAAACGGCGGAATCGCGAACGTTAAGAACGCTAACAAGCCTGACGTATATCTTGCGTTCCAGGTTGAGGGCGATGCTGAATCGAGAAGGGTCATCATGTATAACGCTCAGCTCGGAGCAATTACAAGAGAATTCGCGACGATCGAAGAGGAGAAGGAACCAGCTACCGAGACGCTGGCGGTCACCGTTACAGGCGACAACGCTACAGGTGTAACGATGGCAAGTCTGAAACCTGGCGACGCCGGTTACGATACTCTGTTTACGAGCCCGACCGCTCCGGTACTCGAATCGGAATAGGGTTAAACAACGGGAGGCGGCTCAGGAGGGTCGCCTCTTATTTTTCTATTTAGGGAGGTCTGATCATGGAAAAAACTATCAAGATAGGAAATCTGAGCGTCCGGCTGAACAACAATATCAGCTGGGCGATTGTTTATAGAGATCAGTTCGGACGCGACATTATCCCGACACTTATGCCAATGCTGGCGAGCGCTCTCGATATTGTCTCCGGGCTGATAAACGAAACCGGCAAAACGGAAGATTTCGAGCTGATCGATTTCGCAAAGCTCGCAGACGGAGACTCTCTGATCAATGCAATGGTTCATCTTGGAGGGATAGAGTTCGTCGATTTGATCAATATCACATGGGCGCTCGCTAAGTGCGCAGACGAATCTGTTCCGGATCCGAGAGAGTGGACGGCTCAGTTTGATGCATTTCCGGTCGATGTTATTGCTCCGGAAGTATTCACGTTGATATTCAAGGGAGTGATCTCGTCAAAAAACTTGAAGAGGCTGGAGACTCTAAAGGGGAGAATTCAGCCGGTATCGATCTCGACACAATCATCCTCGCCGGACTCGAACGAGGATTAACAATATCAGATATTAGAAAAATGCAGCTCGGTCAGGTCGTTGATTTTGTGATTGCGTTTAACAAGCGTCAGAAGCAAGCAGAAAAACAGGCGAAACGAGAGGAGAAACGCGGCAAGCGTCACAAGGCGACACAGAACGAGATCAATGCGTTTTTCGGATAGGTAAAAAGGCATGGCTGGAAATATTAAAGGAATAACAATTGAATTTGCCGGCGATACCTCGAAGCTGGACAAGTCTCTAAGAGAAGTGTCCAAAAGCGCCAAAGCGATAGACAAAGAGCTTAGGCAAGTCGACAAGGCTTTGAAGCTCAATCCGACGAGCGTCGACGTATGGAGGCAGAAACAGGATCTCCTCAAACAGAAGATCAAAGAGACCGAGAGACAGCTCGATCTATTGAAACAGAAACAGGCGAGTATGGACGCTGCCGGAGTCGATAAGAATTCCGCAGAGTATAGAAAACTACAGCGAGAAATCGCTGAGACCGAGACAAAGCTCAAGACGTTTAACGGTGAGTTAAGAAAGATCGGCAACGTTAATTTAAGGGCGGCGTCGGTTCAGTTCCAGGAAATGGGAACAAAGCTCGAGTCAGCCGGTAGATCTATGCAAGGGCTCTCGATGGCTGCGGCTGCTGTAGTGGCTGCGATCGGGGCTCTAACTGTTAAATCCGGCAAATGGGCGGACGATATAAATACAATGTCGAAGGTCTATCACATAGGAACCGGAGAGCTGCAAAAGTACAGCGCTGCGGCTGATTTGGTAGACGTTGATGTTGAGACAATAGCAAAGTCTCATACTAAGCTCGAAAAATCCATGTCGTCCGCTGCCAAAGGAACAGGAGCGAGCGCTGAGGCATTTGATAAGCTCGGCATATCTGTCACAGACGCGAACGGTAATCTCCGAAGCGGTGATGAAGTTTGGCAAGAAGTTATTAAGGCTCTCGGACAAGTCGAGAACGAGACAGAACGCGACGCTCTTGCTATGCAGCTCATGGGCAAATCGGCGGCTGAGCTCAATCCGTTAATCGAGGACGGAGGCGAGACTTATAAAAACCTCGCCGATACGCTCGCAAAATATGATCTTGATTTTATAGATCAGGAGACACTCGATCAGGCGAACGCATTCAACGACTCGCTCGACACGATCAAAGCGATCGGAATGGTTGCGTTCCAGCAGCTCGGTACACAGCTCGCGGCTTATCTTGCTCCGGTTATGGAGAGAGTAGTCGATTTGGTCGGTAGACTCGCAAATTGGTTTACTCAATTATCGCCGAGGACTCAGGCTATTATCGCAGCAATCGCGGGCGTGGTTGCTATTGCAGCTCCGCTTCTGATCGGGCTCGGTAAAGTCTCGTTTGCTATAAGCTCGATCCTGTCATTAATGGCTACGCTCGGACCGGCTATCGGTGGAATTGTCGCAGCTATGGGACCGGTCGTTTTGGCTATTGCTGCCGTGATAGCGATCGGAGTCTTGTTATATAAGAATTGGGACGTAATTAAAGCTAAAGCGCTCGAATTATGGAATAACCTTGTTACAACATGGAACAACATAAAAACGAGCGTAATCGCTGCTGTCAATGCTCTCAAGGCGAGCCTTTTAGCTGCATGGACGTCTATCAAGACGACGGCGTCAACTGTGTGGAATACGATTAAAACAGCGGTGACAACGGCAGCGACTACGATTAAAACGAGCGTGACAGGTGCTTTCAGTTCTCTCAAGGCAGCCGTTTCTGCTACATGGAACGCGATTAAAACAGCGATAACAAATCCTATAGATACGGCTGTCAGCCTGGTACGTTCGGGAATCGCTAAATTGAAGAGCATAATCAACGGAGCGCATTTCAGCCTTCCGCATATCAAACTCCCGCATTTCAGCATATCCGGAAAGCTGTCGCTCAATCCTCCGAGTATTCCTAAGGTTTCGGTCAGCTGGTATAAAACCGGAGGTATTTTCGACAGCCCGACGATCGCCGGTATCGGTGAAGCGGGTCCTGAGGCGGTCGTTCCTCTTGATCAGTTATGGAAAAAACTCGACAACATAGCGGCGGCAGCTGCTTCGAGTGACAGCCCGACGATTGTGATCAATGCCTCGCCTGGCATGGATATAAATCAAATCGCTACAGCTGTCGAACAGGTGCTCGTAAGAAGAGAACAGCAGAGGGTTAAAGCATGGGGTTATTAAATTATCTAACATATGACGGCGTCGAGAGCCGCGACTTCGGAGTATATATCTCCGGAGAGGGCGTTTTCGACGCTCCCGCTCGTCGGGGCGAAATGATCTCGATCCCAGGGCGAAACGGATCCCTCTTCATGGACGAGGGAGTATTTGAAAATATAACGGTCGAATATCCGGCTTTTATCGGGACCGGCTACGAGGATTTATTTAGGACAAAGCTCGGAGATCTCCGTTCCTGGCTGTCGTCTCGAGGCAATTACAAGAGGCTGGCAGATACATATCATCCGGACGAGTTTCGGCTCGGTGTATATCGTGAAGGACTCGAAGTGGATCCGCAGCATATAACGAGAGCGGGCGGCTTTACGCTGAAATTTGATTGTAAGCCGCAGAGATTTCTCGTTATTGGTGAGGATCCGGTTGCGTTTACAACAAATGGCACGATAGTAAATCCGACGCTATTTCCTTCGTCTCCGCTTATTCGGGTAACAGGAAATGGGACGGTTGCGATCGGTGAAAATGGAAAATATAGGTTTGTCGTATCAGGAAATACTGAAACAATATGGATTGATACCGAAATTATGGAGGCATATCTGCCGGCTGGAGAATTATATCCGTGGACAGATGAAAACGACAATCAGCTCGAACAGGAGCTTGATATTGGGCTCGAGCTTATGGACGGTACTGTATATCCTACAAATATGCTCGGACACATCGAATTTTTTAATAGTTTGATGCCTAAAATTGATCCGGGAGCCCAGCCGGTAAGAATGAGCCCGACAATCACAAAACTCGAGATAATTCCGAGGTGGTGGCGCTTATGATTCCGATACTATTTGATCAGACAGAAAAACAGTTTTCGTCCGGAGGTCTTGGTTTCCTGGTTGATTCTACGCGCTGCCAGGTTTCTCAGGAACGAAATGGGATTTTTGAATGTGAGTTTGAATATCCGATCACGGGTCCGTTATATGACAAAATACAGGAGCGCCGGATTATTTTTGCGACACATGACGACAGCGGCGAACCACAGCCGTTTGATATATATGCGCATTCGGCTCCTATTAATGGGATCGTAACTTTTTACGCTCATCATATAAGCTATAGGCTCAGTAATGCGGTCGTCATGCCATTTTCAGCGACGTCATGCGCTGACGCTATGGCAAAGATACAGGCGAACCTTATAACGGACCGAGACGACGATTTTTCGTTTTGGACGGATAAATTAACGGTCGGAGACTACGCGAAAACGGTACCGTCAATATGTAGGACCACACTCGGAGGAGAGGAGGGGTCTCTTCTCGATGTATATGGGCGCGGTGATTATGTATTTGATAAGTTTGCGGTAAAGCTGTATCAGAATAAAGGGCGAGACACGGATGTCGAAATACGTTACGGGAAAAATCTAACGGACATAGAGCATAAGGTCGACAATAGCTCAAGCTATAACGCTATTGTTCCATATTGGTTAGACGAAGAAAACGGGACTCTTATTACGTTACCGGAGGGCTACGTTTCATATAATGATGGAACGGCTTATATTGTCGCGATACCGTTCCCAATGAATGACTATTTTCAAACAGCGCCGTCGGTGTCAGCTATGAGGACGAAAGCTCAGCAGCTCCTCGACTCTTCGGACGCTTGGGAACCGTCTGAGGGCTTTTCGGTTAATTTTATACAGTTATGGCAAACGGAAGAATATGCCGATTACGCTCCGCTGCAACGTGTCAATTTGTGCGATACAGTTAGAGTATATTATCCGGAGCTCGGTGTTGACGCTGTTAGAGAGCGAGTCGTTAAAACGGTATATAATACGCTGCTCGACAGATATGACGAAATAACATTGAACGAGCTTCCGACAACTCTGACCGGATTAACACAGGCACAAATAAACGTTGAAACGTCGGGAAATGTGACAGCTGAAGGAATGAGAGCCGCTATAAATCTCGCGGTTCAATTAATTCGAGGCGGGCTCGGTGGATATATTGCAATGCCAGCAGATCAGAACGGTCTCCCGCAGCTGATTTATTTATTAGATCAGCCGAGCACCGAGGACGCGGTCAACGTGATCCGGCTCGGGTCTGACGGGATAAGTAAATCCTCAAGCGGTATCGATGGACCGTTTTCGTCAATTATAAGTATGACGGGAGCCTTAACCGGAAACTTGACGGGGAATGTAACCGGAAACCTTACAGGGGACGTTTTATTTGTGTTATCCGGAGCAACACTCGCGGAGCTTCTCATTATGGTTATTAATAACGAGAACGTGCTCGGGTTTAAGGCGACAAATCCGTTTGTTTTAGCAGATGGATCCGAGGCTCTTGGATATAGATACGGCGGATCCGCTGGGTCCGGCTCTTATGGAGCTCCGCATTTTTTCAGCGGTAATGTAATTATTGACGGCGATCTAACGGTCACCGGTACGATTAATAACGGAGGTGCTTAAATGCAAATTCACGAATTAGATAATTATAACGGCAGCCTTGACGCAAACGCATATCTCGCAATCGACAACGGCTCAGATACAGGAAAAATATCAACTCCGAGATTGCTTACGGATGTAAATAATAATATCGCGGATCTTGATTCTTCTCTAAATGCTCGAATTGATAATATTATAGCCGGCGGAACAGCTCCGTCTGAGGCTGAAATAATCGACGCAAGGCTGGGAGCTGCTTCTCTTGGAAACGTACAGTATGCGTCATTGGGGGACGCAATCAGAGGACAGGCTACAGAATTAGAGGACGAAATATCTCTCCTCACCGGTGAGCTAAACATTGATAGCATGACCGTTAATAAATGGAACCCGGACGAGGAGGCTACGGATAAAGTAGTCTCTAATGCAAATGCAACGCTCGGACAATTAGTAAATGAAGCGGGATATTCAACGAGTGGCTATATTGCAGCTGTAAAGGACAATGTTCTTAGATGGGATTATAGTACGGGCGTTGTTAGTGAGGGAGCAACACTCGCAAGAGGTACAAACGTATTCAGAATCGCAGAATATGACATAAACAAGGGCTGCCTTTTGGTTTCAGCTAATTGGGCAGCATTGCCTTATACGGTTCAAAACGCAAGTACAGCCTTCGTTAGAGTATCGGTCCCAACACGTCCTACTAATAGCATTATTTTTGGCGACGCGAGTACGGCACAAATAACATATGTGGCTGATAAAAGTGGTTCTATAACTATTGAGAATTTAGAAAGATCTGTCGGAAGGATGGACATATTAGTCTCTTCTAATAAGTGGGATCCTGACGAAGCGCTCACCGGACAAATATCAAAATCAAATTTAAATTATGGTGGCGTCATTTCGGCGGCTGGTTACCTTGTTTCGGGACTTATTCCCGTTAATCAGGGTCAAAAAATTATGTATTACTATACAAATGATCCGACAATCGTATCAATAGGAACCGCATTTTACAGGATAGCGGAATATGACAAAGACGGCAACTGTCTTTTAGTTTCAACTGATTGGGAAGGCGCTCCATATACAGTACAAAATGCAAACGCTAAGTATATCAGAGCGAATATTTACGGCACTTATAGCTATATAATGCTAACTATTAACGATAATAAAATATATCAAAAACCATTTATTCCGTTTGTACCGAATTACAACAGTATCGCTGAATTAATGGAAAATGTTGAAACCGAAACCGAGGTTATTCTGCCATCAGCGATTTATGGCGTTACCGGTCAGGAAATCAATGTATATAAAGAAAATCTGATCCTTAATAATAGGCTCCGCAATTTGTCATATATTCATACCAGGCTAAGCAACGACGCCATCCAGGACGATTTTAGAACGATTTGGAACCCGAATGTTAATTCTATTACAGAAACTAATAGGGAGTGGGATATATGCTTATATGGATTAACGCAGCCGATAATGAAAACTATAAAAGAGTGCGCTGTTCCTAAAAATACCGGGAATTCAAGCATAAAGGTTCTCGTTATAGGAGACAGCAAAGTCGATGGCGGTTTTCTCACTTTCCATCTTTATCACAATTTTGATGATGATGATATGAGTATTACTTTGTTGGGGACTAAATATGATTGGGCGACTTGGAACAGAAACGAAGGTTGGGGAGGAAAGACGGCTAAATGGTTTTGTACTGACGCCGGCAGCCCTCTCTCAAAATATGGGGCTTGTGACTTTTCTAACTATCTTACAGTTAATGCAATCGACACTCCGGACTTTGTGTTTATAAATCTCGGCACAAACGATTGTGCAAGTATGTCAGGAGATTCGGACACGTTCCTTACTGAGTTTGTAACTTATATAGAGGAAATGATTACGTCTATACATAGTGTAGATAGTAATATAAACGTCGTAGTAGGAATGACTGAGGGCTGCTCAACTGTTCAAGATACAAATAACGCATCATTCCTTAGTTGGGACTTAAATCAGAAAATATCCAGGCTCCATAAAGCGACTATTGCCGCGTTTGATAACAGACAGAATGAGAACATATATGTCTGTCCTATGTATATGGGTATGGATCTTACCCAGGACTATAATATGACAGAAGTCCCGCTGTCAAAGCGTGATGGTGATATGAACAGCGGCGCCGGGGACGGAAAAACGCGTATGCAGATTACTGATCCGATCCATCAAAGCGAGGTCGGCTATTGGAAGAACGCCGACTATATGTACGCAATTTTAAAGTATATCGTTGCGAAATCGCTTTAATAAAGCTCTGAAAAGTATATTTTAAAGCCTGTCACTTAGACGGGCTTTTTCATTTATGGAGGTTAATATCATGAAACTATCAAATATTAGCTATGATCGTTTGAAATGGTTCGCGCTGGTATTCGTTCCGGCGTTTGAGGTCCTGATCCTGACGCTCGGGAAAATATGGGGAATCCCGTACTATTCCGAAATCGGTGCGAGCGTCGCGGCTGTCGGTGTGTTCCTGGCTGCGATCCTCGGAGTATCAAGCAGATCCTACTACAAGGAAATCGGCGAGGCTGTCGCTGAGGAGGGCGAGGATCCTGAGGAGGTGATCTAATGGCTACGACTACAGAGCTCAGAAATAAGCTCGTCAGTACGGCAGCGTATTATCTCGGAGCGAAACAGGGCTCAGCTCAGCATAAGGCAATAATCGACATATTTAACCAGGTTAAGCCGGACGGCTGGGCTATGACGTATTCGGCTTATTGGCGCGCTGCGTTCGCCTCAGCTTGTGCGATTAAGGCGTTCGGAATCAGCCAGGCGAAAAAATATTTCCCGCTTTCGGCTAATTGCGGGACGATCGTCTCAAAAGCTAAAAGTATGGGAATATGGACCGAGTATGACGCTTATATTCCGGATCCGGGCGATTGGATTCTGTACGATTGGGACGACAGCGGGAGAGGGGACAACGTCGGCGGTCCGGATCATGTCGGGATTGTCGAAGCTGTTTCCGGCTCGAAGATCTCTGTAATCGAAGGTAATTACAGCACGAAGAAAAATGTCGCAATCAGGACTCTCTCAGTAAACGGTCGATATATTCGCGGATTCGTAACTCCGAATTATTCCGCGATGGCTACCAGCGGAAAGAAATCTGTCGCGGTTCTTGCTCAGGAGGTTCTCGCCGGCAAGTGGGGAACAGGTTCGACCAGGAAGAAAAAGCTCGAAGCTGCTGGCTATGATTATGCAGCTGTTCAGAAGAAGGTCAACGAGCTCCTCGCTGCAAAGAAGAAGAAAACGGTCACCTATACCGTTAAAAAGGGCGATACGCTCTCCGCAATTGCTAAAAAGTACGGCACGACCGTCAAGGCGATAGCAGCTGAGAACGGGATCAAGAACGTCAACCGTATTTATGTAGGACAGAAATTAAAAATCACGAAATGAGGGGAGAAGCATGACAGAAAACGTATTACTTGGATTACTCGGAGGCGGGAATCTGATCCTTTTCGTTAAATTCCTGATTGAGAGGCATGACCGGAAAAAGGAACAGAACGCCGAAGGAATAAAAAAAAGGCTCCTCATCCTCGAACGCGACGGATTAAGGACGCAACTGTTGCTCCTGATCCTTCTCAGACCGACAGAGCAAACGGAGATCCTCAGAATTGCGGAGCATTATTTTAAGGACCTAAAAGGCAATTGGTACATGACATCGATATTCAACAAGTGGATTGAAGAATCGAAGGTCGCTGAGCCGGATTGGTTCGATAAAGAATAGGGCGACTCGGAGGGTCGCAAGGGATCACCTCCTTATCTGAATATAGGACGCAGAAAACCCGGGGCATTACGCTCCGGGTTATTTGCGTGGCGGAAACGACCGCATAATTTTCGATTTAAGCGATTATATTCTCGCGGTCGATAAATTATACGTTTTGATTTGTTATATTGCTGAGTCATAAGCCTGGACGACTCTGTCAGCCATCGCATTGATACGGGCTGGACCGGTGATCCGTATTTTTTCGCCGCTTTCGTTCTCGAAAGCGATCCATTTCACACCGGCGTCAGATTTATATCTGATAAATACGACTCCATCAATCATGAGTAGGAGAGAACCGTTATCGCCCGGGGCGACATCGATCGCGTCCGTATCGCGTTCCTCGTCGTCAAGGACAGCGCAGATCGCTCCGAGGATCCTCCGCTCCGGATCTGTTGCTCCGGCTTTGTCGAGCTGCCGGACCAACTTAACATTGATACCGAGATCATCAGCCTCAGACATATCCGCTCGCGCAGCTGCTTCGAGTGCTCGACGCTGACGCATTGCTTCGATACCGTCCTTAATATCATCGTATTTATACATAGACGAGGTCGTTACGTCTCCGAGCTTGAAACCGAGGCTCCGGAAACAGGGCGTACATATAGCGCCGTCTGCTAATTTAACGTGTCCCTTAACGAGTGTCGATTTTCCGCATTTCATACATTTAGCCATAATTTGATCACCTCCATAATCAGTATATAGCCAATATTACCGATTGACAACGCATAAAATAGGCTATATATTGGACGTAGGTGATTCGTATATAGTATATCTGAACGGAGAGAGGGGTCCCTCAAACCGTTGAAAAATGGGGATTCTTAAATCCAACTATTCCTAAAATCATAATTTCAGATTTTTAGAACATAGTAGGAGGGTAGTAAATCTCCCCTTAAAAACAGAATATTTTTATATAAATCACCTAAAAGATTATTAAGAATCGGAGGTGATTTTTTTAATGAGAACAGAGAGCTATCAGCAATTCGCCATCGTCGCAGCAGACTCGGCTCAGGAATTAACGGAACAGCTCAACAAGACACTCAAGCAGCTTAAATGCAAATATCCGAAAGTGACATTCGAGGGACTTATTGCTCGGATTCAATACACCGAGACGGTCCATATTGTCGAGGAGCTTTCGGACGAGTATGAGCTCCAGGGAGTTAGGCTCACCTGTCAGGATTGTCCGGTTTTCCAGCCGCTTCTCAAGGCAGACGGCACAAAGGACAAACGGGCTAAATGGGGAGATTGTCCATTTGCTCATTTTGGGAGAACGTCCCGAGACTCGAATGTATGCAGCAAATTATTTGAAATGATGAACAGCGGGGAGGTGAGATTATGCTTAGCAGAATCGGAAGAATGATTAACAATCACAGACAGGGCGTCGGAATGGCGCTGATCGGAATCGGCTTCTTTTGGCTTATGGGCGTAGCCGGCGCGGATGACTTCAACACTATGCAGCACATTTTTACGCCGGTGTTCCCGCTGGTAGTTAAGACGCTGCTCGGACTTCTGATTATGGGATCCGGAGTAATGCTTACGAACGGAGGCGATCAGGATGAGGATTCTATATAAAGAGCCTGGCAAAGAACCGCGAACGATGGTCATTCCGAACGAGCTGAAAGTATTACAGGATCTCGTCGGAGGTTATATCGAAACGCTCAAGATCGCGGACAACGTCGTCATGATCTTCAATGAAGAGGGCAAGCTGCTCGATCTCGCTCCGAATTTCTTCGTCGGTGCGATTGGAGACGTGATCCTCGGACCGGTAATCATAACCGGAGAGGACGGCGACGAATTCACATCACTATCAGAGGACGACGCTGCTTTTATAGGCGGGATCCTGAGAGGAGGGTTCGACATATGAAGAAGCCAAAACAGACGGAGCGTGTTCTTAGCTGGCTCATGACACGCGGAGAGCTGACAACGAGAGAAGCGGTCACAGAGCTCAATATTATGAGCTTGCCGAAAAGAATCGAAGAGCTCCGGAAGAGCGGAGTCGCTATCAGAATGGAATACAGGACAAGCGCTAACGGCGCGAGATACGGCGTTTATTCGCTGGCAGATTAGGAGGTTTGATCAAATGACAAAGTACGAGGTTACATTGAAACTCTATACATACGATTGGTCACAGGAGCCACACAAGAAAATTGATCTCGATAAAAAATTCGAGTGTGACTCGTGGGACGCTGCTAAGGATCTGATCGGTCTCATGGCAGACTCGACCGATTCGCTGAATATCGAGATTAAAAAGAAGGAGGTCGAGGCATGAGCGAGAGATTGAGCGGAGATTTCCGTAAGTTTATGGATAAGTCGTTTCTCGGCTCCTGGGACATCCCGGACGGCGGCGATTTGGTTCTTACTATCGACCATGTATCAAGGGACGACGTACAGAACGAGAAGGGACGTGAGAAGAAACTGACGCTCCATTTCAAAGAGCGCGATTTTAAGCCGATGATCTGCAACACGACGAACGCGAAAGCGATCTCAAAGGCTTACAACTCTACGAGGGTCGAGGATTGGGAAAACAAGAAGGTCGCAATCTATAAGGCGACGATCAGCGCGTTCGGATCTACTCAGGAATGTCTCAGAGTAAGGGACTACGCTCCGAAGAGTGACGAGCTCTATTGTGAGGAGTGCGGCGAGCTGATAACCGACAGAACGGTCGACGGTAAGACATACAGGGCGAAGGCTATCGCGAATAATGCTCTTACGAAGTTCGGCAAATATCTCTGTTACGATTGCGCGGCTGAGGCGAAAAAGGCAGCGGAGGCGGAATCTAATGATCAGTAAATGGAAAGTCAGAACGGTCGAGGTCGCCGGCGCTACGTTCTACGAGGTTTATAGAACGACAGACGCAGCGAAAGCAATGCAGCGCGTTCAGAGGTACGGCGGATATTGTACGACGGAAAAAGAGGCTCAGGCTCTCGCAGATCGTCTGAATGATAGGGAGGGCAATACATGGAATTAACAAATAGGAATTATTTCAGCCTGGAGGCAACTTGCGAATATTGGAGCGTGTCGCTCTTCAAAGAATTCAACAAATGTGAGGCTTGCGGATATGCGGTCTCGCGTGGAGCTTTCCAGCGTGAAGAGACCGACGCTCTCCTGATCGGCAGCTATGTCGACGCATATTTCTCCGGAGAGATTGACGAGTTTATCAAGATCCACGGCGACAAAATGTTTTCGAAGCGTGGCGGCGGGCTCCTGGCGAAGTTCACACACGCGAATGACATTATCGACAGAGTCGAAGCTGATCCGCTCATGATGGAATATCTCACCGGCGAGAAACAGATCGTCATGGCGACGGAGCTGTTCGGGGTTCCCTGGAAAGCAAAATTCGACGTCTATGACGAGACGAAAATCGTAGATCTGAAATGTGTCCGCGACTTTGAGGATGTTTTCGATAAGGGCTACGGCTGGCGCTCATGGGTCGAGTATTGGGGCTATGACATACAGGGAGCAATCTATCAGAAAATCGAGCAGATTGTCACGCACCGGGAGAAACCGCTACCGTTTTATATAGCAGCCGTCACAAAGGAACGCGTTCCGGACATAAAGGTCATACAGATCCCGCAGCACGTTCTCGACGCAGCTTACAACATGGTCGAGGCGAAAATCGAGCGGTTCGATCTGATTAAGAGCGGAGACGTTGAGCCGGTGCGCTGCGAGAAGTGCGA
Organism: Eubacteriales bacterium; assembly: GCA_045638385.1. Lineage (GTDB taxonomy): Bacteria > Bacillota > Clostridia > Oscillospirales > CAG-272 > SVTX01. The sequence goes on along the minus strand of JAZUBI010000058.1, from coordinate 4,588 downwards.
CTATTGTAAGGCGACTAAGATCCTGACGGCTCCGGAGATCTACGAGATAAGGGAGGCGGAATAATGGCTGACAACGTACATCATCCGCAGCACTACGAGACATATATCAAAGGACTCGAGACGATCGACATTATATACGCTGCACTCGGTCCGGAGCTCTTCGGATGGTATTGTCGCGGAAACGTGCTCAAGTATCTCCTGAGGGCGGATCAGAAGAACGGCGTCGAGGATCTCGAAAAGGCTCGGGTTTATCTCAGCTGGGAAATCGAAATCAGAAAAAGAGAGGAATCAGAATGATCAAGAAAGTCACATATACTGGAGAATACAATTTCGGAGAGCTGATAAAAGCTCAGCGACTCGAAAAGGGACTTTCGATCCGTAAGGTCTCAGATCTGACAGGGATCTCATCCGCGGCGCTCTCTCGCTGGGAATCGGGTAAGAGGGTTCCGTCGGTAGAATCATTCAACAAGGTCATGACGGCGCTCGGAACGGAGCTCCTCGTCATGGAGAAATAACTAAGTTATGAAGCGGGGCGGGCAATCCACAATCAAATAAATATCTTATTAAGGCGAAGCTATCACACTTATAAACAAGCTAATCGCTCGCCTCGCTCATATACCAGGAGGACGAACAATGTTAAACGATATAAAACTACAGGGCTATCTCGGAAGAGATCCGGAGCTCACGGAGCAGCAAGGGCAGAACGGACCGTATAAGAGAGTCGCGTTCTCCCTGGGCGTCGGTCGTGACTATGGTGACGGGACGGATTGGTTCTATTGCGTCATGAACGGCAAACGCGCCGAGGTGATAGATAAGTATTTTCGCAAGGGCTCCGAGATACTCGTCTCCGGACGCATGGAATCATATAAGCCGAAAAAGGATCCGGATCATACCGCATGGCTCGTAAAAATGAGCGATTTTCATTTTACGCGCAACGGATCCGTATCAGCTGCGTCAGGATCCAGCACGAAATCACCGGCTCAGGACGAAGATCTTCCGGACAGCTTCGATGCAGCTGAGGAGGATATTCCGTTTTGAGTAAGTATGTAATCATAGACTCCCGGGAGAAACCGAAAGCAATCGAGCGAACGCTGCAATATTTTCGCGATCACGGTATCGAGTACGAGGTCAGTAAATTACTATTCGGCGATTATATGGATTGGAACCGTCCCGGGCTCGTCATAGATCGGAAACAGAATATCGCGGAGCTTGCTAAGAATTGTACCGTCGAACATGAACGTTTCCGGCGTGAAATGGAACGGGCAAAGAAAGCGGGCGCGACTCTCGTGATCCTCGTCGAACAGAACCGATATAAGGACCGGGACGAATGGGTCGAGGTCAATTCGATTGAGGATCTTCTTAGATGGTCGTCGCCTCATACGATGATAAGGGGAGAAAAGGTCTATCGAGTATTAGCCTCCTGGACCGCAAAATTTCCGATTAGAGTCGTGTTTTGCGACAAACGACAAACAGGTCGACGAATCGCCGAAATCCTTTACAGCGGCGGGAATGGGCTCAAATAGAGGTAATAACAAATGACAGACGAGAAGAATAGTTTCGTAGTATATACGGACATAAAAGAAACGCTCGACGAGCTGACGGACGCGCAAGTCGCGGCATTATTCCGGGGCATGGTCAACTATCAGCTCACCGGCGAAGATCCTAATTTCTCCGGAATGGTTAAACTCGCATTTATTCCGATACGTCAGCAGATGGACCGCGACAATACCAAATGGGAACAAACTAAGCAGAAGAGGGCTATCTCAGGACGTAAAGGCGGAATCAGATCCGGAGAGGTTAGAAGAGAAAAAGCCGAAGCAAACGAAGCAAACGAAGCAAATGCTTCAAGCAACGAAGCAAACGAAGCAAACGAAGCTGTTAATGTAAATGTAAATGTTAATGTAAATGGTAATGGTAATGTAAATGGGGCTGACGCCGAATCTCTCTCCTCCTCTTTGATTTCTTATCTGAACGAGAAAAGCGGAGGCAAATACAAACCAACGGCAGCCATAACGGACCGGATCGGTGAGCTTTTGGCTGCGGGATATACGGAATCGGATTTTATACAGGTAATCGACTCGAAGGTCGCCGAATGGAAAGACGATCCTAAAATGAGGAGCTATCTGAGACCGAGGACGTTATTCGGAGATAAGTTTGAGGAATATGTCTCCGGTCCGGTTCCTGTAGAGGTAGAGGAGCAGCAGAAGAAGGAGGAGACCAGGACGAAGCTGATCAAAGAACGGACGGACATAGAGTCTGCTCTCAGCGTTATCGCGGGCAGTATTAGAAAGCTCCGAGATAGCCCTGGAGGGATCCGGCAGAATTGGGATAATTACAGGACATTAGCGGACGAAAAAGCTATAGCAGAGCAGAAGCTCGAAGACATAGACAAGAGACTCGGGAGGTTAGCGACATGATCAATTATATTTTGCTGGTGATTACGCTGATATGTACGGCGTTTAATATCTATCTCACATTTAAGGATAGAGGCTACTCGTCCGGATATGACAAAGGACTCGAGGACGGGATCCGTCTTACGAATGACGTAATCGTTGAGGACGGAACCGATTGCGGACGTTGCTTCGGTGCGAGCTTCAACGATTGCGACACCTGTCCGAAAGACGTTGATTGTTCCTGGAGGTGAGCGGAATGAGAAAGATCAAAATCATAACAAACGAGGAAATCGTCGCGGCTTTCATTGCCGGGCTGACGTTCGGAGCGATTCTCTGTTTCCTCTTCATGGCTCTCATTCGGTCGTTCTTTTGGTAGGAGGCTGTCGGATGAAGATTATAACAGTTATCGGGTTAATTCTAACGCTTGTCTTTACGCTGCCGTTCCTCTTCATCGTTATCGCGGTCGAGTGGTATCGCTGGAAGTATGAACGACCGGACGCAGATCCTCCGAGTAAAGACGAATGGAAAATAATGTGATATGACAATCAGGGATTACTTGAGGCAATACGCCGAGGCTGAGCGTGTTGTCCGATTATTAAAAACTGAATACGAAAAAGAGTTAGATCTAATCGACGCGATCAGGTCTCCGCTCGGTGGTGACGGCACTCCTCACAGCGGCGGAGTCAGCAAGACGGTCGAGAACAGGGCGATCCGGTTAGCTGATAAAGCGGGCGAGCTGAAACAGGCGGAGCTCGACGCTATCCGGATCCGACAGGAGATATATAACGCGATCCGTTGCGTTCCTGGCGAAGCGGGATCCGTTCTATATGAGAGATATATCAATCTAAAATCATGGGGAGAAGTGGCGAAAGCTGTAGGTTATTCGAAGCGCCAGGCTCACAATTTAGAGCAGCAAGGGCTCAATCAGATGAAACATTTCATTGAATTGCACTCCGAGTGATGATATTTTGATATTGTCAGAAGGTTAGGAAATAACCATAAGACGGATCACCTTAGCCGGAGAGATCCGGCGTTATGCCCGCACAATAAGGATTGCCCGGTGCAATTCCGGGCGCGGGCTATTCTAAGACTATTACATAAAGGACCGGAGCAATCCGGTCTTTTGTATTTGGAAATATGATTATAGATCACACACATCCGGCATATATTCGAAAGTGGTGCAGCGCCGGCATTAATCAATTTAATGGAGCGTATTACTACTCGAAGGAAATAGTCAAGAACATAATCCCGAATGTCGAGACGGATCGCAGCTGGATCACCGTAAATGTTAGGGGCGTCGGGTGTGATCATGCTATCGTATTTATCCACAACAATTTACATCCGGAAAATTACGATTGGCTGAGGTTCTACGGATATAAAGATCTCGTTCTCGTGTGCGGAGTTCCGGAGACGTGCGAGAAGGTCGCGCATATAGGTAAACCGATTTATTTACCTATCAGCGTCGACGCTGATTACGTCAAACAGTTCCGAACCGAGAAAACAAAAGAGGCGGCGTTTGTAGGTCGACCGGTTAAAAAGAAATACGGGCAGCTGCCGGACGGGATTGATTACCTCGAAGGGCTGCCGCGTGACGAGCTGCTTAGATCTATGGCAGAGTATAAAACTGTTTACGCTGTCGGTCGGTGCGCTATCGAGGCGAAGATCCTCGGCTGTAAGCTGAAAGCATACGACGATAGATTTCCGAAGGTCTCACGCTGGAAAGTGCTCGACAATCTGACAGCTGCGAAAATGCTACAGGAGGAGCTTGATCGGATAGATGGCTAAAGCGTTCGCTCGGAAGTTCTACAGTTCGAAAGCCTGGCAAGATTGCCGGAACGAGTACATGAAGTCAGCGCATTATCTATGTGAGAATTGTTTGCGTAAAGGAATATACAAACCGGCGGAGATAGTTCATCACATTATCGAGATAGATCCGATCACGATCGAGCGTCCTGAGATCGCGCTCAACTTCGATAACCTCGAGGCTGTTTGTCGTGAGTGTCATAATGAGTATCACGATAACCGTGGACGCTGGGCGCTGGTGAACAACAAGAGGCGAGAGCAAAGAGATCAATCGAATAGGTATGTCATCGGTGCGAACGGAAAAATTTTTTCAAAATAATTTTTAAATATTTTTTAATTTTGATCCCCCCTGGTCGCTCCGAAATCGCTCGATACTATAGACAAGTCGGAGG